>JAJRXD010000076.1 GCA_024276465.1 Deltaproteobacteria bacterium | reverse complement strand
TAAAAAGATAAGCATCTGTTGTGTCTTCAGTTCCTGCATCAATGCAGGGTGAGCCGGATTGCAGGTGGTAATCGCCACTGGATGAATCCACAAACATTGGATCCTGATCAATGTTGTTTCCAGCATAACCTCCCCGGATATCGGAATAGTTAATATCCATACGGTTTCGTTCAGGGTCTAAATAAATTTCATCTGGTATCCCGTTGGCTTTATTGCCCCAGACAATGCAGTTGAGCATAATCGTTAAATAATTGGAATAATTATAAATCCCTCCGCCTCTTGCCATAATATCAGGCTCAGGATCTGTTAAATTATTTACTGAATTGCTGCTGATGGTACAATGGGTGATTATCAGCTGAGAGTCCCACACATAGAATCCTCCACCATGGGTTGCCAGGTTGTCGCTGATGATGCAGTTGGTGATTATGGGTGCTGTTCTGCCGGAAAGAGCTATGCCTCCCCCTTTTCCAGGGTTGGACCCGATACCAGTGGCAATATTGCCGGTAATAATACAGCTGGTCATTGTCGGCGGAACATCAACACCGTTAAAAGAAATTCCACCACCTGACAACAAAGCTGAATTTTCCCTGATAATACAATTGGAAATCTTTGCAGATGATATACTCATACCGCCGCCATGGGTAGCCGAGTTGCCGGCAATAAGGCAATTGGTAATCACCGGTTCTGAGTTTTGTGTGGCAGCAATTGCCCCGCCCCAGTTGCTGAAGTTACCGGTGAAAGTGCAGTTATCAATAACAGGAGAAGAGATGTTGCTGCAAAGAATTCCTCCACCCACACCATTAAAGTCTGCACCAGTATTGTCTGTGATAATACAGTTTGTTATCAGAGGCGAAGAAGAGTTGCTGCATAAAATACCTGCTCCGTCCCGGGTGTTGCCATGTGTTATGGTAAAACCATCCAAAACCGAGTCCGGGCCTTCACCGCTTGTAAATGTTACTGACCGGCCACCACCATTAGCGTCTAAAATGGTTGATGATGGCCCGTTTTCTGATCTGACAATAATCGCCTTTCCCATGAAATTAATTCTGTTGTAGGTTCCGTCGTGAACCAGGACCGTATCACCGTCCAAGGCAGCATTGATGGCATCCCACAGGGAGCAGAAAGGCCGGTCCGGAGCACCATTGCCGGAGTTGGGGCAGACACTGCTGTCCACATGAATTGTGGCTGCATATACATCGAAAGAAAACAACAAACAAGCCATAAGCAGAATGCTCATCAATATTCTTATACTGAAACAATGCATATTTTTTCTCAAAATTCCTCCTCTCAAAATTGAAATTATTTTTTCGGGCGGTTTCTTCTTTGCCCTGCCCTGTTTAACCAACCCGTCAATGCAGCATTATTGATAGACGCAATACTCCTCAGTAATAAACAGGTACCAACTTTACGGTTCTGTAAACGAACAGAAGGTTTTCGTTAATATACGTAAAAAGGGGAATAATAATAAAAAAGCGCTGATATATTATACATAATACAGACAAAAAAGTCAATATAAATATTTTAAGGCGTTTGCGCAAAAAAAAACCTTAATAATTCCTTAATATTAAGTACAGCCAATAATGAAAAAAATTCTGTAAAACCGAAAACAAAAAAAGCCTTTTTTTAAAAAAAGCAAAGCATGGACAAGACTTGCAGCATTACTGCTGATTGCAATATCTGCATGATGTGAAAAGTCAGCGGGAATAAAACAAGAAATCGCAAAAAAGCTCAGGAATTTATTTTGAAACACAAAACAAAGGCTGGAAATATGGTTGGAATTACATATTCGGCCAATTGCAAAGGGTTTAGCTGTATCAGCTAAACCCTTGAAATTACTTTGTATGGTCCCAGCGGGAATCGAACCCGCGTTTCCGGCGTGAGAGGCCGGCGTCCTAGGCCACTAGACGATGGGACCCTTTTTTGGCTGGGGGACCAGGATTCGAACCTGGGTATCCAGATCCAGAGTCTGGTGTATTGCCCCTATACGATCCCCCAGTATAATTATACGGTTTGCAGGGATTGAACAGAAAAGGCAGATTCGGTACTCCAGACATGAATATTATAATCTTCTGTGTCAGTCAAGATAATTTTTACAACTTTGCAGAAAGTCCTTCTATCCCTAAAATCAGTGCATCCTCAATAATTGCAGGGTACGAATAAGTATGTATCATACCTTCGAAATTGCATGTCTAAGTATCTGAACATTTTACTTTTTCGCCTGCTTTTTTACTTTTTACGACTTAATCAATTTTGCATTTTCATAAATTGCTTTTGACTTGCCCGTAATATTTCCCTATAATTCTAAACTTTTCAGCAACATTACCAGACCACCACAAGTATTGCTGTTTCCCAGGCATCATTTGTCATGATCTGCCTGGTGCAGAGAACAGTTTCAAAAGTGAATAACAGACAAAACAAACTGCGGGGAAATTGCCCTTAAACAGTTATCAAACACAGGAATTAACAAAAATGAGTTCACATAAAAGCAGGCAGAAACCAGAAAAAACAATCAGCAACTCAAAAAATAAAATTAATATAATATTAGACCAGATAATAGAACAATCAAAAAATTTGCAGCAGCTTGATTCCTTTTTCAGGGATAAAACAGAAGAGATGTGTGAAATTGATAAAAATTTTTTCCCGATTGTTGCTAAAAGGTTTCAAAGAGCTGACCACAAAGACAGAGAAATACTTTTGCAGATGTTTAAACACTATCAGGGCATAGAGCACATCAAGTTCCTTCAGGAGTTTATTAAGAGAGAGACTTTTCTGCCCCGCACCGGAATAACAATACTTGAGGTTTTGAACAAAAGTGATGCGATTTTAGAAGAGGGAATGGCAAGCAGGCTTCTGGACTTTGACCATTTAGCTCAAAGGATTAAAAACTGGCTTCTTGATGGTCTGTCCGGGGAGGGCCAGGATATTGCTGAAAGTCTTGTTGAAGAATTCACAAAAAGGAGTGAGAATGAAAAAGAGGGATTGATTCACCAGTTAATAGAGGATGAAGGGGTTAACTTTTCAGCCTTTATAATAAAAATAGTTGAAAGGGATGGTGATGAAGCCAGAATTATTCTGAAATTCGTAACTGATTATTCAGAAGTTGATTCTGTAAAAATCCTTGAAAAGGTTTATCAACAGACAGGTATGAAAGAGATATCCAAGATAATAAAAAAACTGACTCATTCACTCAAACAGAAAGGACTGGAAGTGCCTGTTACACTGGGTGCTGAACCGCAGACAGGTTCAGTATTCAAGACAGTCTCGCTGCCTGAACCCAGCGCTGTTATCTCCTCTGTTGACCCGGAAGGTTTCAGACTGATATTTATGGTAAAGCCTGTGACTACCTATGAGTTTAAGGTTTTTAACATAATTACAAATGATATGAAGGGTATACATGAGATCGAGGTAATAAATGCATTCAGGAAGGAATGCCAGCATTTTGTTGACAAGCTGTTTTCCAGTGAAAAAACAGATTTTCTTGAAATACCCCCTGAAAGCGCAGCGTTTCTTGTGGAAGAGGCGTGCAGAATAACACAGGAAAACAACAACATTATTTCAGCTAATATTTCACAGTGGAAAACCATGTTTTCAGACCTGATCGCAGCAAAGAAGGGTCCGATGATATATGGCTGTTTAAATAAAGAGAAAATAGCTTCTAAGGAATATCTTCTCAGTCAGATGGAAGATCTTCTTAATAAAACTGATATTGCTTTATGGTTTGTAATTTCCAAAGAAGCAAAAGAACAGTGGATGAAAATGACAAATATTCTGTACAGCCCTCTTGTATTGAGCGATGTGCAAAAACAGGAAAGGATTTCAGAATTTCACAGAAATACAGTGACCCTGTTCTTTGATAAATCAAGAATAAAGGTTTATAAAAGAAGACTGGAAGAAATCGCCTTTTTTCTATATAAAAAAGGAAAGACAGATCTGGCTGAAACAGCGCTTTCCGCTGCATGCTCTCTTGGTGACCCGGAGATACGACCGGAAAGTGACCTGTTCTGCTCGTGTCTGATCAAGAAAGGGTTTGAAATTATTAAATCAACATATAAAAATACCGGCGAAAAACAAAACGGGCTTATTGCCGGCCCCAGCAATTTATCTCAGTTGATGTAGGTGAACATAAAAAATGATTATTCCACAGATTCCAAAAGGCTTCAGGGACTTTTTGCCCGGGAAAATGAACCTCCGAAAAAAAATAATAGGGGCTGTAACAGAAGTATTTGAATCTTTTGGCTTTGAGCCGATGGATACCCCGTGTTTAGAATATGCAGAAACACTTGAGGGTAAATATGGTGAGGAAGGTGACAGGCTCATATACAAATTTCAGGACAGGGGAGGACGTTCTGTTGCTCTCAGATATGATCTTACTATTCCTTTAAGCCGCGTTGTTGCAACTTACCCTGAGCTGACAAGGCCTTTTAAACGTTATCAGATTGCGCCTGTCTGGAGGGCTGACAAGCCACAGAAAGGAAGGTTCAGGGAATTTTACCAGTGTGATATTGATATTATCGGTACTGAAAGCGCTTATGCTGACGGAGAACTTGTAATTATTACATACCTTGTATTAAAAAAAATAGGGTTTGATAATTTTTTAATACGCATAAACAACAGAAAGCTTTTAAATGCTTTTGCAGTAAAGGAAGGGATAAATGACAGGCAAGTTCCATCTTTTTTCAGGTCAATTGATAAATATGATAAGATTGGCAGGGACGGGGTTATGAAGGAGCTGCAGAACAATTTCACTGTCAGCAAAAGCCTTGAAACAAAGCTTGATGATTATATTTTTTCAGAAGAAAACAGAAAGCAGACTGGTTTGAGTGAAATTGCAAAACTTGTTGAAGGGATGCCTGCCGGCGATGAGGGCTTAAGGGAACTTGAGACTATTCGTGATTCTTTTTCAGCCTACGGGGTTCCGGAAAAATATTACATGTTTGATTTTTCACTTGCCAGGGGGCTTGATTATTATACCGGACCAATATTTGAGACCATCGTCACTGAGCCAAGGATTGGAAGTATCACTGGCGGAGGGAGATATGACAATCTGATAGGGTTGTTCAGCAGAAACCCTGTCCCTGCAACCGGAACCTCATTCGGTCTTGAAAGAATAGTAACAGTGCTTGATGAGATGGGTATCGGGGGATCTGATGGAACAATGACCCGGATTCTTGTTACACTTTTTGATGCTGATCTGATGGCAGACAACCTGAGAATTGCAAAAACCATGAGGGAGGCTGACCTGAACGTTGAAGTTTATTTCAGCCCGCAGAAGCTAAAAAAACAGCTCAGCTATGCTGCAAACCGGGGAATTCCATTTGTGGTTATTCAGGGCCCTGATGAAATAAGTCAGGGCACTATTACCCTTAGAAATATGAATAAAGGAACTCAGGAAGTATTATCCCTGGGGGATCTGATCAGCACAGTAAAAAACAGTGTTTTGCAATGAAGTATGAAGGAAGAATTATCAGGCCACCTAATGAGGCAGACAGCCTTATTCTCCAGGTAACTGTTGGATGCTCTCACAACAGGTGCACCTTTTGCCCTGCCTACAAGGAGAAAAATTTCAGGGTTAAGGAAACAGGAGAAATCCTCAAAGACATTGATCAGGCTACAGGCTGTGCAGCTGACATCAGAAAAGTTTTTCTGTGTGATGGAGATGCGCTGATTATTGAACAGAAAAAACTCCTCGCTATTCTTGATTCTCTTAACAAAAAATTTCACAGACTCAAACGGATTGGCATATATGGAAATGCCCAAAGCATTTTAGCAAAATCAGTTGCAGAACTGACTGAACTGAAAAGCAGGAAATTAGGTATTGTTTATCTTGGCCTTGAATCCGGAGACCGTGTTACACTGGACAGGATCAACAAGGGAGCCAGCCCGGAACAGATGATAGAGGCAGCACTTAGAGTGAAACAGGCAGGCATTAAACTTAATGTGACCGTTCTTTTAGGGATTGGTGGCAGGGACAGAGCCGTGGTGCATGCGGCTGAAACAATGCGGGTCTTAAATCTGATGGGACCGAACCATGTTGGAGTACTTACACTCATGACTGTTCCGGGAACACAGATTTATAATGAGCTTGAAAAAGGAGAGTTTATTATGCCCGACAAGTTTGAGCTGTTGGAAGAATTGAGAAACATGATTAAAGACTCCCGGCTTGAAAACTGTCTGTTTTTTTCAAACCACGCTTCAAACTACTTCCCAGTGAAAGCCCGGCTTTCAAAAGACAAGCAAAAAATTATAGGTGCACTTGACTCCATTATTTCATCAAAGAATGAGGGGGCCATGCGTTTTGAATTTATGAGGGGATTATAGAAAAAAATACTATTGAAATAATAACTTTCTGAAATAAACCTCCTTTATCAGGTTTGAGGAAAAATCACTGTTTATCCTTGATCTGATGTGGCGTTTTAAGCGCATTTTTCCATCATAACTCAACAGTTTTTCATAGCTGTAGGATGAAAGAAGCTCTGTAATGGAAGCTTTTATAACATCAACATATTCAGTGTTCTTTTTCAGAAAATCAGAACTCTTTTTGTTAACAGCAAGTGTAAAACCAGCTTCACAATAATGATCATATCTGCCGGGAATGTTAACAATTATATTTGGAACATGGACATATCCGGTGGTATCACAGGTTATGATTTTTTCAGTTTTGCTGCGCATATTAATAATCCAGTTCCTGTTCGCATTAAATAAAGAAAAACAGATCACAGATACTATAATGGTTATTAATACAAAACCGGAAAATGCAAAAAAAGGTGATTTACTCATTTGTTCCAATTATAAATAAAAGAGGTTTTTCGGGTGGCTTCTTACTCTTTTGTTTTTTTTGCTTAATATATATTTTCGGATGTTTTTCAAAAATAATGATAAATAATTCAGCAGAAGGCAGCTGTTCTGCCCAAATTTGAGGAAATGTGTATGGAAGGGTGGCCGAGTGGTTTAAGGCGGCGGTCTCGAAAACCGTTAAACGGACTCAACCCGTTTCGGGGGTTCGAATCCCCCCTCTTCCGCCATAAGCTGTGCTGCCAATTTTTAATGGAACATAGTAATAATACATATTTAAATATAGATATACATTAATTCCATGGTTTCCGTAACAGCGTGTTACGGGTTTTCATTGTGACACGTTAAACCAGGCTTTACAGAGGTGTAAATCAGTTTTGAAGAAAAAAATAAAAATATTAATGGTGGCTGCAGAAAATGATGCTTTGCCAAACTGCAAAGTTGGCGGAATTGGTGATGCTGTCCGGGACCTGCCTCCGGCACTTGCACAGCAGGGCTGTAATGTAATTGTAGTGACACCATCATATGGTTTTCTTCACAAAGAGCTTGATGGAACTCTTTTTGTGGATAGTGTTAACTTTTTATTCGGCAAAAAGAGGTTCGAGGCAGATATTTTTAAAGTCTTCGGGAACAGGTCCTGTGACTCAAAAGTATCTTTTTTTGTAATTGACAACCCGGATGTTTTTGAACAGAAAAAAACAGGTGATCGCTATCAGATTTACTGTAATGACCCGCCCGGAAAACCTTTTGAAACAGATGCAACAAAATATGCTTTTTTTTGCAGAGCAGTGGCTGAATCCGTAAAAAAAATATTTTTCGACATTGACTGCATACACCTCCATGACTGGCATTCTGCTTTTCTACTGGTTCTGAGAAGGTTCCATAAAAATTACAGTTTTTTAAAAAAATACAGGACTGTATTCACTATACATAACCTGTCCATTCAGGGTGTCCGACCCTTTTCAAACACCGGGTCCTCACTTGAAAAATGGTATCCTGATCTGCACAGATATGACAGGAAAGCACTTGCTGATTCAAAATGGCCTGACTGTATTAACCCCATGGCCACAGGCATTCGCCTTTCTGATAAAGTGCATACTGTTTCACCTTCCTATGCTGATGAAATTATCAGGCCAGGGGAAAAGCCCGCATTTTATGGGGGTGAGGGACTTGAAAAAGACCTGTCTGACGCCAAATGCCATGGCCGTCTTTTTGGCATCCTGAACGGATGCGACTATTCAGCAGAAATTGATACAAAAAAATTCAGGGTTGATGGATTGCTGGATTTTTTAAAAAAAAATGTTTTAAGATGGTCAACCTGTCAGCAAACACCTGCCAGTTCATACTTTCTGGCCCATGCACGCCTGTCTGATCTTCGCACAAAAAAAACCGGAAAGCGCATAATCCTTACAAGTGTCAGCAGGGTTGTTGAACAGAAGTTCTATTTGATGAAATCACATGGCGGCTCTGACACCTCTGCACTTCAGAGGATACTTGAAGGACTTAAAGGTAAGGGCATCTACATCCTGCTTGGGACAGGTGATAAAAACTATGAAAAATTTTTTATGGAAATGAGTTGTGATTTTGAAAATTTTGTTTTTTTGAACAATTATTCGGATAAATGCGCTCAAGCCCTGTACGCCAGTGGACATCTTTTTCTCATGCCCAGTTTATACGAGCCATGTGGAATAAGCCAGATGATCTCCATGCGATATGGACAGCCGTGTCTCGTTCATGAAACCGGAGGATTAAAGGATACCGTAAGAAACAAAATTAATGGTTTCACATTCGATGGTAAAACTGTTGATGTAAAAGTTGACAGTCTGATAAAGGGGTGTCTGGAAGCTGTTGAGATTAAACTGAATAAACCTGCAGTGTGGAAAAAAATCTGTAATGAGGCATTGCAGTCAAGGTTCCTGTGGAAAGATTCTGCCAGGCAGTATATTGCAAAACTGTATACATAGTGTCTGAACGGAAAGTCCCGATTCTATGCTGCAGGAGCGCCTTCAGGCGCGAAAAACAGAACTGATATCGCGCCTGAAGGCGCTCCTGCAGAAAATTATTTTTCGGTTTTCAGAGGGACTCAGGGTTTTCGTTCAGGCAATACTTAACAAACAGGTTGGAAAATGGATAGAATTATAAAATGCCCTATATGTAAAAAAACTGTTCTGTATTCAGTGCAGAATCCTCACAGGCCGTTTTGCTCAGAAAAATGCAGGCTTATTGATCTGGGACAATGGTTTGAAGGAGATTATTGTATTCCTGATGATGCTCAGGCAGATGATGATTATAACCAGGAGCATTAACCAAGAATTTGCAGTCACGCTGAAATCGGGACTGCAAATCCCGGGTTAACAGGAGAGATGCTGTTATGTGGTCATGCAGAAACATTATTCGTCATAATGCACTTCTTGTTCTTATAGTTATAAACACATCTGTTTCATGTGGATTTAAAGCAGAAAAAGTTGAATTTCTGATGGATAACAGGTATTTCCCCAGAGTAAAGCAGCTTATTGACAGTGCGGAAAAATCTGTTCAGGTAATGATGTTTGAAGCAAGCTACTATAAAAAATATCCGGACAGTCCCAGCAACCAGCTCATAGAGGCGTTGATGAATGCAGCAAAAAGAGGGTTGAAAGTCGAGGTTATTCTTGATCTTCGCAAAAATAATGAAAGAACTACAAAAAGAAATCTTGTGACAGGAGAGATCCTGAAAAATGCCGGGGTTGAAGTCATCCTGGATTCAAAACAGATTACAACACATACTAAGCTGCTCATAATTGACAGCACTATAATTATATGCGGCAGCACAAACTGGACTTATAATGCGCTTACAGAAAACCATGAAGTAAGTGCAGTAATACATGATTGTGAGTCTGCGAAAAACCTTCAGAACTATTTCAATGAGGTAAAAAATAAAGGCAAAAAACTGTAAACTTTTATTTGACAACAGATTTGCAATTGGCTATAAAAGATAAGTATGTAAATAGCCTACTGATTTATTTCTAACTTTATACTTTAAAACGAGGATTATTATTAATGGTTAAATCTGAACTTATTCAGAAATTGTCCGAAAAAGCCAACCTGCCGCCAAAAATAGCTGAAATTGCTGTTAACACAGTTTTTAAAAGCATGACAGATGCCATGGTTCGGGGTGAGGGAATTGAGATACGTGGCTTTGGAAGCTTCAAGGTCAGAAAATACGAAGGAAGAAAAGGGAATCATCCACGCACAGGGACAACCATTGAAATAGAACCCAAGAGGCGACCGTTTTTCAAAGTGGGAAAAGAGCTGCGGGAAAGAATTAATAAAAAATCTTCGGATGATTAGAACATTCGACCATTTACATAAATAACATATTACCAATAAAGCCCTGGAAGCAAAAGCAACAGGGCTTTTTATTGTCCGAAAAATTTTATAAGTTGCGTTATCAGCAGGGGGAACAGCTATTGCTGTTAACGCATTAAGGCTTATTGAAACAGAATCCGGGGAGATCCCCCAGGGTGCCTATTCACCAATAATCTTAACGAGCACTCTCTTCTTTCTCCGGCCGTCAAACTCACCGTAAAAAATCTGTTCCCATGGACCGAAATCAAGCTTGCCGTCAGTAACTGCAACAACAACTTCACGGCCCATAACCTGTCTCTTGAGATGTGCATCACCGTTGTCTTCACCTGTGCGGTTGTGCATGTACTTTGACAGGGGTTCATGGGGAGCAAGTTCTTCAAGCCATTTTTCATAGTCCTGATGCAGTCCTGATTCATCATCATTAATAAAAACAGAAGCTGTAATGTGCATGGCGTTTACAAGTAACAGTCCCTCAGTGATTCGGCTTTCACTTAAGCACTTGTTAATCTGCGAGGTAATATTTATAAAAGCTCTGCGTGTTGGCACATCAAACCAGAGTTCCCTGCGGAAATTTTTCATTTTGTGTAAACCTCCCTTTCACCTGTAATATATGCTAAATAATCAGTAAAGTAATATTCAGGTATAATGGAATTTAATTGACTGTTTGTACTATATTTGATATAAATTATATATAGTGGATATGCAAGTTAAATATATAATCTTGACCAGTTTAACTGCCTGGCATACCATGAATATGCAACTGCTCACAGAATGCTCTTTTTTAAAAGGCTTTCTGAAATACAATCTATTTAAGAAACACATTAGACCTGATTATGATAAGAAAGGATATATTAATTCCAACCCTTATAGTGTTAATCTTTTCTGCAGCCCTTAAAACAGATGCATCAAACAGCATCCTGACCATAAATGAAGTTAGTATAACGGACCTTTTTGGAAGATCAAAAAAAACTTACAAAGACGGTGATAAAATCAGGTATAATTTATCATTTTCCGTTTCACTGCCATCAGTTGTACTTGCAAGTGGTAAAGTAGTATATAACGGTGCAGAAAATGAAACCCTTAAACCGCAGTTTAAGACCCTGCGTCCAGGGGATCACAGTTTGTTCTGGGACAGCATTGTACCGCAGGGGGCAAACGGAAACGCTTCAGTTGAAATCAGATCATTGAACATCCCCGGGTTATCTGGAAAGACCTCTGCATCATTCATTGTTGAGGTAAACGAGGGAAACGGAACGGAAGGAGATGCAGACTTTATAGGAAGCAAAGCCTGTATAGTGTGTCACAAAGACCTTAACAGTGATATTGTGGAAGCATTTCAGGAATCAGGTCACAACTTTGCACTGAGTTTTCTGACCGGGGACTCACCCTCCTATCCTGATTTCTCACCGGGTGTTCCTGAACCACCGGCTGCTTTTCGCTGGGAAGATATGGATTATGTAGTTGGCGGTTATGCCTGGAACTCCATGTTTGTAAATCATGAAGGCCGAATTCTTACCACCGGCTTTGATGGAACAGACACACAATACAATTTGCCAAGCAGCTTTCTGGAAACTTCCGGCAGGTTTATCCCCTATGGTATTGATTTGACAACACCTACTCCCTTTGATTGTGCTTCCTGTCACACCACTGGCTATTCAGACAATGGCACTCAGGATGGCTCCCTGATCGTGGGTGCCTGGAAAGAAGCAATGGTTGCCTGCGAAGCATGCCATGGTCCGGGAAGCCGACACCAGCGCGACCCATCCAATGTAAAATTAAAACCCAACGCAGAAAAGTCATGCAGCAGATGCCATGTTCGCGATGACAATGAAGTGTTAGAGGCAGAAGGCGGACTTATTCTGCACAGACAGCAATATGAGGAGCTTACCTCGGGCAGTAAAAGTTTTTTTAAATGCAATACCTGCCATAACCCCCATGCATCTGCTCACTTCAGCCGGAGCGCTGCAGGTGAAGCGATTGTTCAGGACTGTATTTCATGCCACAAGGATAAGACCATTGCCTTTGGGGGAATGCAGGATCTCAGTTGCTATGATTGTCATATGCCATTTGCAGTAACCTCTGGTGCACATATAAGCTTTACAGACCTTGACGGAAACAACCTTGAAGCAGGCAATATGCGATCACATATATTTACAATTAATTCCGGGGCTGACAGCCCGTCAGAAATGTTTTCTTCAGACGGAAAGAGTGTCGCCCGCGGAAGTGATGGAAAGGTGACAGGCCTGACCTTGAACTTTGTCTGTCTGAATTGCCACAGGGAGGGCGGATCCGCACAAAGAGCATATACTTTTGAACAGGTAAAGGCGTTTGCCAGTCTTATACATTGACGCTTCAACGAAGCATTCACATCTGCTGCAGATTATAAAAATGAAACATATTTTTGTCATCATTGCATGTTTAAACATATTTTCTGCTGTAATTTTCGGGTATGCTTTAAATGCATACGCAATAGAGACATATGATTTTCATGGAATAACAATTTATGATTCGGACGGCAACGTAAGAACAGAGTACCCCCCCGGTGAAACACTTAAATACGAGGCCTCTTTTTCCATGGAAAGATCAGGTGTAGCTGTTTTACATGGAACTGTGTCCGGAGAAAACTGGTCTGATACCCTCAGGCCAAAAATCCACTTTGTGCTGAAAGGTGAAAATAACATCTCATGGGAACAAACAATGCCGGCAGATGCTAAAGGCCAGGCACGGGTTGATATTGTGATGCTTCGCCCTTTCAGGGAACGGGTTGTGCGGGCAGCTTTTTTTTCGATTCTTTCAATAGATGCTGATTTTACAGGGTCATACGCCTGCAGGTTCTGCCATCAGGAAATTTATGACAGCTGGAATGCAACCCGCCATTCACCAATAGCAGGTTGTGAAACATGCCATGGTCCTGGCAGTGAACATTCAATCACCCAGTCAAGAGATTATATAGTTATTGACAGATCGCCAGAGCTTTGCGGAAAATGCCACATCAGAAATGACAGCACTGTTATAGAAGCTAAAAACGGATTTATCAGAAACCAGCAGCAGTTTAATGAATGGAGAGAAACAGCGCATGGAAAGGATACTGTATGCAATTCCTGCCATAATACACATTTCAGCCTTGCTGCTGACAGGCAAAAATCCATAAAGGCTGAATGCAGGGACTGTCACAAGGATAAGACCATTTATCTCAACATGCAGGCCCTTTTGTGTGAGGATTGTCACATGCCTTTTGCTGTTTTAAAATCAGAGTCCAGGGGCGATGGCCTTTACAGGAAAGCTGATATGCGATCACACGTATGGAGGATAAAAGGGGATGCTGAACCCGGTGAGATGTTCAACAGTACTGGAAATGAACTGACAAGGGACTCAGGAGGACCGTTTCTTACACTTAACTTTTCCTGTCTTGGATGTCATAATGGTCAAAATTCGGTTTACGAGGATTTTGAAGCTATGCAACAGACTTTTACGCTGATACATTAAGGGAAGCAAATCCAGGGTGACCAAAGGCAACATTATCCCTGTCAGGCAAACACCCTTCCGAACGATAGAAATGTCATTGGAAACAGATTTACCAGAAATAAGCAATTCTAAAAAAACATGATTTCACAAACATCAGCAGGTGTAACTGCATTGAAAATATCCGGGCTGTTTATCCTGATAATCACTGCTTTTTCAGGGTGCAGTTTTTATCAGACAGACGGTATAAGCACCAGTGATACAGCAAAGCAGAGTTGTCCGCTAACCTTTACTGCTGACATGGACCCTGAAATAATGGTTCTTATCCCTGCCGGTTATTTTTTGATGGGCAGTGAGGATGGAAACATTGATGAGCAACCCGAACGTAGTGTTTATCTTGATGCTTTTTATATTGATTCTGCTGAGGTAACTTGTAACCGTTTCGCAAAGTTTTTAAAAGAAACAGGCCACCCTCCTCACAAACTGTGGAATCCTGAATTTGACCGTCCTGACGACCCTGTTGTTGGTGTGAGCTGGTATGATGCATCTGCTTTTGCCATGTGGGCGGGGAAAAGGCTTCCAACCGAGGCTGAATGGGAAAAGGCAGCACGTGGTGGCCTTGAAAAAAATAAATTCCCGTGGGGCGATCAAATAGACCGGGACAGGGCAAATTATAATTCCTTCGGAACTACACCTGTTAAAAGCTATGCGCCCAATAATTACGGGATTTATGATATTATTGGTAATGTCTGGGAATGGTGTTATGATTGGTATGACCCTGAATATTACAGTTTTGCCCCGCGCAAAAACCCCACTGGCCCGGTAAATGGGGCAAAAAAAGTTGTGAGGGGCGGCGCCTGGTGCAGCAGTGATGTAACGTTAAGCGTATCTAACCGGCACAAGCATGAACCCCTGCACAGGAGCTTCAATATAGGGTTCAGGTGCGCAGTGTCAGCAGATAATGTAATGAAGCTGAATTCAGGATTTAATGATTGATGCATTCGCAAAAAGTCATCATGGATTGAAGATCAGGTGTACTTAACTCAGCGTTTAATTTCAAATTTCTTGCTTCTGATCCTCTGTTGTGTGGATTATGGGTTGACTAAAATATGACGAAAGCTGCTTTAATAACCTTATTTATTATATTATTTACAGTCACAGCTTCAAATGCTTTAATAACATCATCCGAGGAATCCTTAAAACCGGATTCTGCAAAACAATGTTCCATCTGCCACTTTAGCTGGGTTGATACCTTTTTTGTGGACAAAAAAAGCTCTGTGTTTGCTGCCCTGCCTGACAAACCAGTTGCAGCTTCTATTGAGATGTGTTTTTCCTGCCACGATGGATCAACAGTAGATTCAAGAAAAAAAGTCATGAATGACAGAAGACATCAGGTTGGTGTCACTCCGTCTGAAAAGATAAAGGTTCCCGAAATTTTTCCCCTTGATGAGGAAGGCAGGATGGACTGCGCAACCTGCCACAGTGCCCATGCTGAATCAAGAGATTACAGAATCGAAAAAACAGTATTTCTGAGAACATCAAATAAAAACTCCAGGATGTGCAAAATGTGTCATCAGGACAAAGTTGGTGGTCCTGAAAATGGCAACCACCCCATTGACAAAACCTCTTTGAAAATGTCCGATCAGATAAACAGATATGGCGGGCTTGCAGGGGATAAGCCCAATCAGGTGATTTGCGAATCATGTCATGTTGCGCATGGAGGATTTACTGACAACCGGCTTGTAATGCCTGCAGACCGTCCTTCTGAATTTCCTGTGCTTTGCGAGCAATGTCATGGTAAAACAGCTGGTCTTAACAGTGAGAAAGGTAAAACAACAATCTATTCACACAGTGTTGATGTTATGCCGAAAAATGCTGAAATTCCGGTAAAATGGAAAAATGGTAATTTAGTCAGGTTAGGGAAAAAAGGACATCTGATCTGTGTCTCATGCCACACAGTTCACAACCCTGCTGTTAATAATGCCCTTCTCAGTGAACGAAGCAATACCAGCTCTCTCTGTACGCAATGCCACCAGACACAGGGGGAAAGCATAAGGGAGACCAAACATGACCTTAATCTGATTTCTCCTGACACAGTTAATGTTTCCGGCAAAACCGTCTCCGAATCAGGGCTTTGCAGCTCCTGTCATCTTGCCCACAATGGAACAGGCCCTTATACGTGGGCCAGGCCTTTTGTGGGTAAAGAAAAAGCCTCTGTTGAAATATGTACAAGCTGTCATAAAAAAGCAGAATGTGCAGAAAAAGCTCTTATTCCTGAAACCGGTCATCCTGTTGGCATAAAACCCGATAATGAAGAAAAACCTGTTCGATTTCCTTTTTTTACATCAGATGGCAAAAGGAGTGAGCATGGAGAAATCTATTGTTCAACCTGCCATAACAGCCACCAGTGGGATCCAAAGGATCCTGGCAATAAAGGCTCAAAAGATCTGAAAGGTGATTTAAACAACAGTTTTTTAAGGGTTTCTAACAATGGTTCAGTTCTCTGCCTGGGGTGTCATAAAGAACAGGAAACAATAGCAGGGACAGATCACGATCTTTCTCTTTCCCTGCCTGAAGAGAAAAACATTTCAGGACAGAGCCCTGCAGAATCAGGATTGTGCGGAAGCTGCCATCTGGCTCACGGCGGATCTGATCTGTTCATGTTCGGCAGAAAACTTGATCCGGAAGAAGGGCAACTTATGGCCATGATTTGTCTTGAATGCCACAGGGAAAACAGCTGCGCTGACGAAAAAAAAATCGGGGACAACTTTCACCCAATCAATATAAACCTGAAAAACTCGTCAAAAATCAGACTGCCGCTTTATACACAGGATGGTAAAAAAGATCCGGCAACTGGAATGATTTACTGCTCTACCTGTCATAACCCGCACCAGTGGGATCCTGACAACCCTGAAAAGAAGGGCGGGGACGGCACACTTTCCGACAGTTTTCTGCGCTATGAAAGCGCTGCAAATTCACCTCTTTGTGTTGAATGCCACCAGGACAAAGCTTTTATTGAAGGCACTGATCATGACCTGCGCGTAACTGCTCCGGATGAAACCGGTAATCAGGGGTTACTGCCTCCTGAAGCCGGGCTGTGTCAACAGTGCCATGCTGTTCATAATGCCTTAACTCCGGTTTTTCTTATGAACAGGCAGTTGGGACCTTCTGTAATTTTAGACTGGAATACTGAATTTACTGCAGAGAAAAATTTTATGACAGGACTTTGCACCTGTTGTCACCAGAAAGGCCAGTGTGCAGAAGTTAAACTCCCGGAATACGGCCTGCATCCTTCGAGTCCATTCATGACTTTAATCCTGAAAAAAAATGGCTCGATGGACCCTCGCCAGTTCGATGAATTTATTGGTCAATTTCCTCTGTTTACTGATAATGGCGAGAAGTCCGTTAAGGGAAGCATAGTTTGCACAACGTGTCACGAAACTCATCTCTGGAATTCTCATTATCCAGGCAAAGGAAGCGGGGAAGAAACAGAAGGAAACTCTATAAGCAGTTTTCTCAGGAAAGACATCGAATACATTTTCTGTGCAAAATGTCATGGTGAGGATGCGCTTTACAAATTTAAATTTTTTCACAGGATCAAAAGCCGTAAAAAAACTGATGAATTGACTGTAAGAGAGGATTAAGTGATGCTGCTTCCCTCGATGACCGGTAAAGGATTTATTGTGCTGACTCTAACTGTAATATTAGGGTGTCTGTGGGCAATAGACATAACTGCCACGGAAAGCCGGGAAGTTAATTCTTCAGATAAAGTTAAGGCAAATGATAAAATTATAGACCCCCACTTTACCGGTAAAGACTGCGATGTCTGCCATGATGGCGTTCCAGTGCCTGGCCGGAAAGATTTTAAATTGAAGTTTAAAAATGATATTGAAATGTGTAATTCATGCCATCAAACGGAATATGTGCAGGGTGACCTGCATGACTCTGATATTGTTCCGCCTGATAATTTGTCAATTTGTATCCCGGAAGAGATGCCGCTTTATGATGGGAAAGTTACCTGCAGAACATGCCACGATGTGTTTCTGCAGTGCAAATCTGACGCTTCAGAACAACTTAAAAACATCTCTTTTTTAAGGGGGCCCCCTTTCAAAAAGATTTCAGATTTTTGTTTCCGGTGCCACAACAGTGATTATTATGTCAAGATCAACCCTCACCATCAGATTGACAAAAAAGGAGAAGTGCTGACTGATAAATGCCTTTACTGTCACCAGACCCTGCCAGACCCTGAAACTGCTCTGGATATTAAAGATGTAAATTTCAAGGCATGCAACCCCGCATTCTGTTCTGTCTGTCACTGGGAACAGTTGCCTTTACACCCGGCCAGGGCAAATCACATGCTTGAACCATCCCGGAAAATCCTGACAGCAATCAGGAAATCGGAAAAAAAATTTGATGTGATTTTACCCCTGTTTAACGGGGAGGTGTTCTGTGGAACCTGCCATAACCCCCATGACAAGGGTGTAATCATCAGAGGACCAGCTGCAAAGGGATCTGCAGAAAAGCTTGAATTAAGGCTTGACTGGTCTTATGATCTCTGCGTTGCATGTCATGCTGAGAAAGAAGATTTGTCTGTTAGAGAGGTCAGCATTGACATTAATAATGAAGATCTGCTTGTTTCTTCCAGCGATGAACCTCTCCCCTCTTATCACAAATCATTTTTGGAAAAAAAATGCAGGGCATGCCACAGTATAACGCGGCAGTCTCCTGAACGGCCCCCTGTCATAAAGATGTGTTTTCAGGCAGATTGTCATAATACCTCGATTGTGAAACAGGAATTTAAGCACAGGGATGCACAAAAAGGCTATTGCCTCATCTGTCATAATGCACACGGCAGTCAATACGGGGCACATATTCTTAATGATCAGCAAAGGTTGTGCACGGCATGCCACCCATTGTTAGGAAAAAGAGACGTGGGAACTGAGGGCAAGGATAGTGAAGACCTCCATGATTACTATCTTGCATTAATGATAAAACTTGTTCCTGACCAGAAAATAACATGCAGTTACTGCCATGGCGAGGATCATACTGAAAAAATAAACGAGACAGGGATTGTGCCCTGTTATGAATGCCACAATTTTATTAAAAAGTTAATACAGGGGAAAGCGAATAAGCCAAAGGATATTCATGAAACCTTTAAAATAAAGCGCTGTGTTGAATGTCATGAACCTCACAGCAGTCCTTTTCCCCAGCTTTTAAAACAGGAACCTGAATCATATCTGCAACCGGACTCTTAAGACATGGAGAAAAAAATAAAAAAAAACATTCTGTCCCTTAACTCGTTAGTGATTTCAGCTGTCCTGCTGTTGTGCTTTTTTTCTATTCCGGATTTGATGGCTGCAGATGAAGAAAACTGTCTGATGTGTCATCAATATTCCGGGCTTGGAAGGATAGACAGCAACGGGGTTAAACGGCTTTTCTATGTGGATGAATCATCATACAATCATTCAGTACACGGCAGGATTCGATGTAAAGACTGTCATAAAAGCGTTGAAAAATTCCCTCATGTTGGTATCGAACGAGTTGACTGCGCCACTGAATGTCATATTGCAGAGCCATCAGTTGACAGGAAATTTTCTCATGCAAGGATGATTGATGATTTTGAAAAAAGCGTACACGGCAGAGGGTCAGAAAAAAACCCTAAAAAATTTCCTGAAGATCTTCCCACCTGTACTTATTGTCATCAAAACCGCATCCTTGTGCCGCCACATGGTACAAGTGGCGACGTGCAGGGAATTGCCAGGGAAATTCTTGACCGGTGCCTTGGATGCCATGAGGATGAGAAATGGACCAGAACTTATTACTATCATCTGACCCACAGGCTAAAACAACGCCGCTCTGCAAAAAAAATGGTTGAACTGTGCGCATCGTGCCACGAAGATAAAGAAAAAATGAAAAGGCATGGCCTTGAAGCCACCGGAACTTACCGTGATACATTTCACTGGCAGGCTATTAAATATGACAATGAAAATGCTCCTACCTGCATTGATTGTCATGCACCTGTAGGCTATTTTTCTCATCATATTATGCCAAAAACCGACCCGGGTTCTGCTGTACATAAAGACAACCTTGTTCAAACCTGCAGCAATCCATTCGGGCTTCAGAAGTGTCATCCAGAGGCCACTCCTGCTTTTGCTCAGGGGAAAATTCACCCTTCAGGAGAAAAAGCCGGTTTTTTTGACATTAAGCTGGCTTCATTTGAAAGGCAGGAAATGATTAAAAGGGGTGAACTCAAACCATTTCAAACGGTGTTAACCGAAAATGTCAGAAACAAGCTGACAGCTACAGAATACTATCAAGCTATTATTCTTCAATTGATAAAGTATTTTTACATGTTTCTGATCGGAGGATTAATCAGCTTTATGATAATGCATCAAATACTGGACTTTTTTTCGACGAGACGGGAAATTAAGAAAGGAAGGCATTAATGAACGAAAGTAATAAAATATCTGATGAAGGTAAATATTACACAAGGCTCAACCTCCATGAAAGAATTCAGCATCATATAACCTGGTCAACTTTTTTTATCCTTGCCATAACAGGATTTATGGTGGAACTGCCTGAAGAGATGTTAACTGTCTTCGGGCAATACAAAGAGAATATTTTTTTCCTGCGGGGTATTACACACAGAATTGCTGCTGTAATCATGATCCTTAATCTTATTTATCAGGCATTGTATCTGTCTCTGACAAAACCGGGAAGAAGCCTTTTTTTCGATATGGTTCCGGGATTTAAGGATGCAAAAGATTTTCTTCGTAACATGCTCTATTACCTGAGAATAAGCAACCGAAAGCCATTATTTGACAGGTTTAACTACAAGGAAAAGATGGAGTACTGGACCGGGTGGATAGGTAATATAATTATAACTTTTACAGGATTCTTTTTGTGGTTTGAACAGTATTTCCCTAAATTTTTTCTTGATGTTTCGATTCTTGTGCATACCATGGAAGCAATACTTGCATCCAGTGCCATTATGGTATGGCATTTTTATGAAGTACACCTGAAGCCAGGCAAGTTTCCCATGTCGAGAATCTGGCTGGATGGAAAAATTTCAGCACATGAATTAGAAGAGGAACACCCCTTACAGTATCAGCGCATTCAACAGGCCGAAAGAGTTTCTGTCAACACTGATTTATAATCTTGTTTTGGATTCAGTTAATGAAAAAATTTATTGATATGTTGCGTGAGTTCAGCTCTGTTTTATTTGGAGTTTTTTTTCTTGCTTTTATTATTGTGAGCTTAGTGTGCCTTGGAAAATTCCTCTATTGTCCTACAATAACAAAGCCTGTTTCAGATGATTCTAACATTGACAAATTTTCAAAGACAATTGAGCGGACAATGGAAACCGGTCATTTCCACATCCTCCCTGATACGGGTTACAGTGATGATGAAAACTCTACAATGTGCCTTCGTTGCCACGGGAATTTCTGCCATTCAAATTCAGAGGAACTGAGATCATTTTATAACATGCATACATTTTACATTGCCTGCGAGACCTGTCACATCAGAAAAAAGGATGGGGGAAAGATTGTCTTTCAATGGTTTGATGATGTAACAGGAGAGCCTCTCAATAAGGTCAAGGGAAATAAGGGAAGTTACGGAGCAAAAATCGTACCGGTTAAGGATGGTGAGAGATTAGACAATTTCCCAAACAAAGAACTGGCAATGCAGTACATGAACCTTAAAGACACCTATTCTGAGGAGAAAAAAAGAAAAACCCGGGATGAACTCATGAAACACATATCCAAGAAACCCGTTACCTGTGAAGAATGTCATACTAAAAACGGGTATCTTGACTTAAAATACCTCGGCTACGATTCCAGGCGTATTAACAGGCTTACACAACTTTCTGTATTGAAACTTGTAGATGAGTATAGCGAATTTTATCTTCCAACCATGCTGTACCCTGGCAAAAAAAGGTCTCAGACCATGGAAGGTAAAGGTAACTGAAGAGTAGTGTCGTGTCAACAATATAAAGTCGCATGTCATTGCGAGCTTAGCGAAGCAATCTTGTGCTTTTTGCCAAAAAGATTGCCGCGGCCTTCGGCCTCGCAATGACTATCTTTGTTACGCCGTTACAGGTTTGACACAACAGTAGCTAAAGATGATGAAGTCATAAAAGTTTGATGATCCGTAAAAAATTGTCATACCCTCCCCGATATTTTCGGGATAACTACAGCGGGTATCCAGGAAAGACATAACTGCTTTGTAATACTGGATTCCCGTTGTAATTCATCCCGATGTTTTCGGGGCGGGAATGACACGACGATGACTTTCAGGACTTTTTATGAAGTAGTCAAAGTTTAAATTTAAAAACATGACTTTTAAGGAGGTTTATCTTGAACCATATACAGCGAAAAACCTATTTTATTCTAACAGCAGTTTTTTTTCTATTAGCCCGGGGTGTAAATGCCGGGGATAAAGCTCTCAACATTCTCACGGCAGGGCACCTCTTCACAATTGAATCAGATTTTACACAACCCAGTGATGTTGCGGTTGGGAAAAACGGTGAAATCTATGTTATGGATGGGGTAAACAATAAAGTAAAGGTGTTTGACATTAGGGGTAAATATCTTTTTTCCATTGGAAAAACAGGCCGGAACAACGGGGAATTTAACTTTCCGCTGGGATTGGGACTGGATGAAACAGGAAAAATTTATGTGGCAGATTCAGGAAACCATAGAGTGCAGATTTTCAGCCCGGAGGGAGCATACATTTCCCAGTTTAAAACCGGAAACACCCATAGCGGAAAAAAACCTTCGGACCCGACTGATGTGGCTGTAAACAGCAAGTTGAAAAGATGCTACGTGGTTGATAATGACAACCACTGTATCCTTGTTTATGATATTGAGAAAAAGTCTCTTTTGAAAACTGTTGGGACCATGGGAATGGAAAAAAAGGAGTTCAGATTTCCATTTTTTCTTGATATCGACAGCCATGGAAATGTTTATATTGTTGAGGTAATTAACACAAGAGTAAAAGTGCTTGATCCTGATGGGAACTATTTGACTAATATTGGCGGCTGGGGGGTGGAAAAGGGCGAATTTTACCGGCCAAAAGGAGTTGCTGTTTATTCTGACAACAGGGTGTTTGTCAGTGACAGTTACCTTGGGGTTATACAGGTTTTTGACACTGACGGAAGATTTCTGTCTGTTATTGGAGATGATAACGGCAATATCCTGAAATTCGTAACCCCAACCGGTCTTTGTATTGACAGCCAAAAAAGGCTGTATGTTGTGGAAATGTCAGCCAACAGGGTTAGTGTTCTGTCGTTAAAATGAACCACCAGCGACAGCATATTCCTCAACAGTCGAAGATCCCGTCTTTATCGGGGAAGGGTGAGGATTTGATTCCTGAAGGGGTGCTGCGCTATACCCCGGAAGAAACGAAAAAACCAGGGGATAAAGGGTCGAAGGGCTGAGGGTTATTGAAGGCAGGTGATAAATGATTAATATTGATGAAGTTGTCAAATGTGTCTGCTTAAATGCGGAAGGCAAACAAAGAACATTGATGCTGTTTATGATGTTTACATTAATACTTTGTACTGCTTCAGAATCAGTGGCTGTTGATGAGGAAAACTGTCTTTTTTGCCATCAATACAGGGGATTGAGTTATATCCAGAAAACCGGAAATCAGGGAAAATTCAGACTTCTGTATGTAACTGAAGATCTTTATTTAAACAGCCCGCACGGCAATATAAAATGCTCTGACTGTCACACAAACATTGATAAATTTCCCCACGGCAAACCGGTAAAAGTAAACTGTCTTATCGTGTGCCATATGGATGAGCCCTCATCAGGGCTTCCCTTTTCACACCAGAAAGTAGGCGAGTATTTGTCACAAAGTGTTCACAGCAGGTTTGACAAAGACGGTAATCTTAAAGAATATCCTGATGATTATCCTGAATGCGTAACCTGTCATACTGACCCTCTTTACCGGCCACTTGCTTTTTTAAAAAAAGCAAAGCCGGGGCTTAAAGAAAAAACCATAACAAGGTGTTCCATATGTCATGAGGAAAAAGATTTTTTGAGAAAATTTTACAAGCACTTCACATCCCGGATGCAAAAGCTTCGTACGCCTCTTGAAGTTATCGAAATGTGCGGAACCTGTCATGAAAATAATGAGATGATGAAACGGCACAATATGCCGAATGTGGGTAAATCCTATATGGAAACATACCATGGAAAGGCCGTTTTTTTTAACGATGAATCTGCTGCAGAATGTACGGACTGCCACGTAATGCCCGGAGAATCAGTCCATGCCATACGATCCATGAATGACCCTAAATCTGCATCCTATAAAGATAACATTTACAAAACATGCTCTGACATTGATTGCCACCCTGATGCCGAGATGAACCTTGCCGGGTATAAAGCCCATGTTATTCTTTCATCAGACAGAAACCCGGTGGAATTTTACGTATGTGTTTTTTTTGTGTTATTGACACTGGGCAGTTTTATTCCGGTAATGATTTTTACAGTGCTTGATATGGCAAGAAATGCTTTTCCAAACTTTGCTTTGTTTAATAAAAGAGGAAAAAAGTAACATGAAAAATGTCAAGGTTATTGAAAAAGACGGCCAGCTTTATTTTTACCGGCTTACATTAAATCAGAGAATTCAGCATATTGTAATGTTCATCTCTTTTACCCTTCTTGCAGCAACAGGACTGCCTTTAAAGTTTCATCACACATGGTGGGGTGAAAAACTCTATCCATTTGTTGGTGGTATCAGTTTTGCCCCTCTGATTCACCGTACAGCTGCCATCATTATTACAGCTGTTTTTATTTATCATATGTTTTATGTGATTGTTTGCGCCTGGAAATACTATCTTAAACCCCTTAAGGATGAAGGCAGCCTGAACCTGAAAACCTTTATAAAAACATTGGGAACTCTGCCAATGGTTCCTAATTTAACGGACATTAAGGAGCTCATTGCTGCTTTAAAATATTTTTTCTTTATTACCAGTGAACGCCCGGCACTTGTGGCCCATGGATTAAAGGAAAAGTTCGGCTATCTTGCTGTTTTCTGGGGTATCCCGGTTATCGGCATTTCAGGATATTTTTTGTGGGGTGAAACTTTTTTTACAAAATTTTTCTCAGGAAATGTTTTGAATTTTGCCTATATTGCCCACAGTGATGAGGCATTTCTTGCAAGTATCGTCATTTTCATATGGCATTTATATAATGTTCATCTGACACCTGCAGTTTTTCCCATGGGTAAATCATGGTTGAATGGTTTCATGGGGGAAAGGGAAATAATGCAGTATCATTATGTACAATATGTAAAGGCAATGGAAGATGCAGGACTGAAACACAGAATTCGGGACCTGTATGTAACTGATGATTTTAAAGGGGGCATGTTCAAAAGAATTTTCATGAAAGCATATATGCTTCTTATGATTGCAGCAGTCATGGTTGCAACTGTTGTAATTTCAAAAGTAATATATGAGTCAGTGTTTGTTTTCGGGTACCAGATTGTAAGTACTGAGCCACACGCTGAAAAGATGCCTTTAATAGAACCAAACTTTATTGAGGAAATACTTTTAGAAAACAATGAGGAAAAGACTTTTTATCATGGCTATCGTTTTGTGCAGGAAAAAGAGATTAAAGATCATTATCATCGAATAGAATTAGGTATTGGCCCTGACAACACATCACACTGCATAAAATGTCATGGTGATCTGCCACACGGCAAATCCGTACATGTCAGAGCATTTCTTAATATGCATAATCTGTATTTTGCCTGCCAGACATGTCATGTGCGTCCCAAAAAACCAGGTGAACAGCTCTATTATTACTGGTATAAACGTTCAACCGGTAATATTGTTTTTAACCCTGAGATTAACAACCACCAGATTGACTCCCTGGGCATAAAGCTGACACCATGTGAAACCTGCGACAGCAAGCCTGACAGAAAAGAAATTGAAGCTGAGAGAAAGCTTATAAAACAGATTATGAAAGAAATTAATGATAAGAAGATCGGCCTGGAAGAGAAGAAAAAGATAGTGGAAAAAATCCACGCAAATATTTCCAAGCACCCTGTTTACTGTAATGAATGTCACAACAGGAAAAAGCCATTTCTCCGTCTGGCAGAGGTGGGTTATCCTGAGCACAGGATAACCATGGTAGCAAATGATCAGATTACCAAAATGATTAATGAGTATAAAGAGTTTCACACTCCATCATTTCTTCAGCCCGGCAGTTATTAAAGAGATCTGCAGGCGTTTGTGCAATTATCTGAAAGAACTGAACTATGTTAAAAAAAGCTATAATTTTGTTTCCTGCTCTCTGTTTAATATCTTTTGCTGCCTGTCAAATTCTTTACAATACTGATGTGTTGCAGCCGGAAATACCGGTAATTGATGGTGCCTATTATACTGGAACCGATGTTTGTATTCCATGCCACGGTGATATTTATGGCCACTACAAAAAAACCGTTCACTCAAGGCTTGCTTTTTTTGAGTCTGATCAGCCCGGAAAAGGTTGTGAGATATGCCATGGTCCGGCAAGCATCCACGTAAAAGAAAAAGGCGGGACCGGAAACATTATAAGTTTTTTAAGGCTTTCCCCTGAAGTCAGCTCAGAGATATGCCTTGGATGCCACAGAAAAGGTTCCATGATGGACTGGCGTGCAAATGCTCATTTGCTCAATGGCATAGCCTGCAACGAATGCCACAAACCGCACAAAGAAACAGCAGACAAGATGCTGTATCCCGGGGATCCGGAGATCTGTTTTTCGTGCCATCAGGATAAAAAAGCACGAAATCTTCTTCCTTCTCATCATCCTGTACAGGAAAAAAAGATGAAGTGCGGTGACTGTCATACCAGTCATGGCTCTGAAAATAACAGCCTTAACCAACCTGTACTGAATGACCTTTGTTTTGAGTGTCATGCCGAATATCAGGGCCCATTTATCTATGAACACGAGCCTGTGTTTGAGGACTGTTCCATTTGCCACGATCCACACGGAACTATAGCAGACAATCTGTTGAAACAGAACGATCCCTTTATATGTCTCCGTTGCCACAAAGGACACAGAAAAAACCCAAAAACAGGTTCACATCCCACAGTTGCTTCGTTTCTCACATCCTGTACACAGTGCCATTCACAGGTGCATGGAAGTGATCTGCCGTCTCAACTTAATGGAAGCAGCTTAACCAGATAGACAATGTTAATATTTAAAAGACATATTATTCAACTGTTTGTTATCTTAATTGCTTCAACTGCGATATACGCACAGGACAAAAAAGAAAAAACAGGGATTCCGCTGGAACTTAATTCCGAAGCATCTGTTGGTTACCATCACTACAACGTGAAAGGATACCGTGGCAAAGTGGGTGAATATGAAACTCTCGATTCGGGTGCGGAAGCAAAATTTATGATTGAGGGGCTTTCAGGAAGAAAATTTTTTAAAGCAAAAGGTGATATCCTGGATAAACATGATCAGACGTATATACTGAATTTTGATTCAAATAGAAAATTTCAGTCCTCCTTTTTTTATCGTCGCTACCGCCATTATCTCGATCACGACCCTCTGACGAACCAGGACTCATTCGATGATTTCGATCCTGATAAGTATAACAGTATAACACTTGAAGAAATAAGATCAGAAAATACATTACGCGTGCCAGCCATCCCGTTCTTGAAGTTTAAAGGTGATTACAGGAGATACAGCAAAAGGGGTCACAGGCAGGCGACAACTGTTTCAAAATGCTCGACATGCCATGTGACATCAAAAAACAAAAGAATAAATTCAAACACAGATGATGTAACCCTTGGTGTTGAAGGCAGTATCGGACCGGTTACCATCCAGTATCAACACCTCTGGCGCAGTTTCATGGAGGATGCTTCTGCTCCTGTAAATAATTATGGAACAGGGGCAACCTTTTTTCTGGTAAAAGGACAGGCCCCGTACAGCAGGGTTCCTGACAGTAAAACGAGGATACATAAAATAAACTTAACCTCTGAACTTCCTTTTGCATCATCTCTTTTTGCAAGTTTTCAGTGGGGTTCAAAAACAAACAGAGACACCCGCAATAATATTGATTTTAATAATTTTGCAGCACGCTTCAGTAAATACATATCTCGCCATATTTCCACGGATATTTTTTACAATAAGTACCACATGGACAACAACTCCCCTGGAGGTTTTAAAAGGGACATAGAAAGGGGGGGGCTTAATATCAATGTTCGGCCCATGAAACGAACCAGTTTCAGGCTTATGTATCAGTGGGAAAATATTGACAGAGATAATTTCAATGAAGGATCAACATATAAAAAAACATACCGGATTACCGCGAATCATAGAATTTCCAGGAGGCTCAGGCTGCATCTTAAATACCAGAAGATAAAGGTTGATGATCCTTTTGTGAACCAGGACAACACGTTCAGGAGTCTTGTTCAGACATTGATTCCAAAAGATGCAGATGAAGTTAATGTATCAGTAAGCTGGAGTCCCAGGTCCAACTTTTCTCTCAACACAAACTTAAGTTATTATAAAGGTGAGCACCCCAACTATAATGTCGATGAAGACAGGTATGAAATTTCCATAAACGCATGGTATATTCCATTTGAGCGACTAACCCTCACCAGTTCATTCAGCCTGATTGACAATGAGATTGACACCCCTGCTTCATACAAAACATATCATATGAGAGGAACTGAAAGCCTTTTTGTGTTTGACGAGGTGCCATACGACGACCGAAGCCAGAGCTATGCCCTGTCTGCAACCTATCAGGTGAAACCAACAGTATCATTGACCGGAGATTTTACTTATACAAAAAGCAATGCTGATTTTGACAACCAGCTTGATTCAAACAATGTGGGCGAGCTTTCCGACCTTGAGATAGACAAGTTCGAAACCTCTCTTGGCCTGACATATCTTTACAGCCAAAAGGTATCACTATATGCAAAATACATGTTCAGGGAATATGATGACAGGGAGAATAACTACCTTGACGGCCAGTTCACGCTCCTTAGTTTTGGTATGAACTGGACTTTTTAGAGACAGCTGTTACACTGAAATGTCAATGTTCTTACCTGTACCCCCATCAGTCAGCACCTGGCTTTTCAGGAAGGATCTCTGTTTTTCTGAGGTTTTCGGTGCCAGGACATCTCTCTCTAAATCACCTGAATATGCAGTCCCGTTACTTTTGATTTGAGACGGGCTGCTTGAGTTTGCCGACATTCTGATAATATCTGATCCAAAAGCCAGTTTCTGTGTGCTGGGGGAAAAATTCCTGCTGACATAAGCATCAACATCAGATGAATTCCCTGTTTCACTGTTGATTTTAACGCCGACAGTGCTTCCGTTTTTGCTTCTCCAGCTTACCAGTTTGGCCTGTGAAATTCCGGTGGGTTTAACCCCAATGTCAGAAGATATAGAAATGCTCATATTTTATAATGGTCAATATGAAAAAAATCTTTACTTATACCTTATTTGTTATATAGCATAATATATAATAATTTGCAATGATCTGTTTATCTCTGATTACCTTTATCCATGGTACATTACAAAATGATTTTTAAAAGAAGAGATTTTCTAAAATATATTGCCAGCCTTACATCTGCAATACCCCCTTTGCCATCAATTTTTTCAATTGCTGACAAAACAGTATTTGCAAAAGAAACAGGCAACAGAGTGGTAATTACAAAAAGACCCGGGGTTTTCAGTTCTCCAACCATTGTTTCTCCTGAAATTGTTAATTCAATGTTGAGTGACGGAATATGCCTTCTTACCGGCTGCAAAACCCCTGAAGATGCGTGGAGAAGTCTTTTTAAATTAAATGAAAGGATCGGAATAAAAATAAACAGCCTTGGAGGCAGGAAAATCTGTACCCACCCGGAGCTTGCATATGGTGTTGCAAAACACTTGACAAATATTGGCATACGACCTGATAATATAATAATATTTGACAGGCTGACAAACGAACTGAAAAGGGCCGGCTATAAAATTCAAAAAAACAGCAGTTCTGTTAATTGTTTCGGTACGGACAGTGATTATGAACTGACGCCTGAGTTTTCTGGCACAATTGGAACCTGTTTCAGCCGCATACTTACACAAAACTGTGATGCCATCATAAGCATTCCCGTGCTAAAAGACCATGACCTTTCCGGTGTGTCGCTCAGCCTGAAAAACTTTTATGGAGTTATTCACAACCCCAACAAATATCATGATAATGGATGTGATCCTTTTATTGCTGATCTCAACTGTCATCCATTCATAAAAAACAAACTTCGTCTGGTGATAATTGACGCTATAACCGGCCAGTACAATGGCGGGCCAGCCTTCAAATCGCAGTGGGCATGGCCATACAGCGGACTTATTCTGGGCCGTGATCCGGTTGCAGTTGACCTTGTGGGTTCCAGGGTAATTGAGCAGAAGCGAAAGCAGAATGGGCTTCCTACATTGAAAGAAGCAGGCCGTGAACCAATACACATACAAAGTGCTGCAAAAAGAAAGCTTGGAACAGGTAATCTGAATAAAATAGAGGTACTTGAACTGTAAATCAAACAGATACCAGTGATGCTGCAAAACAATAACTGCTGTTTGCTGAGAAATATTTATGAACCACCAACCACCTGACATAACCCGAAGGGATTTTGTCAGAGCTGCTTCATGTTCCATCTGTTTAACAGGAACTTCAGGTCTTTGCTCTGCTTTAAAAAAAATGCTGAGGCCTTCCATTGCTCATGCTTCGAATCCTCCTGAGCATGGCTCTGTCAAGGAAGTGATGTACTACAAAAAACTTGAGGGCCTGAAAATAGAATGTGGCATATGTCCAAAAAAATGCCGCATATCCGACCTTGAAAGAGGTTACTGCGGCAACAAGGAAAACAGGGGGGGCACCTACTACAGCCTGGTTCATTCCCGTCCATGTGCTATTCATGTGGACCCTGTAGAAAAAAAACCTCTTTTTCACTACCTGCCTTCTACAATGGCATTTTCTATTGCAACAGCCGGATGCAATTTTGAATGCCGGTTCTGCCAGAACTGGAGGATTGCACAGTACCGGCCTGAACAGATTCAAAGCAGCTTCACCCCGCCTGAAAAGATTATCCGGATGAGTATTGAAAAAAATGCTCCCACAATTGCTTACACATATTCTGAACCCGTTGTTTTTTATGGATACATGTTTGACTGTGCCAAAATGGGAAGGCTAAAGGGAGTAGGCAGTATTATGATTTCAAACGGTTTCATAAACGAAAAGCCCCTTGCCGAATTATGCAAATATCTGACTGCTGTTAAAATTGACCTGAAGGGTTTCACTGATAAATTTTACAAAGATCAATGCAGCGGAGAGCTTGAACCTGTACTGAATACCTTGAGGGTTCTCAAAAGAACCGGGATATGGTTTGAGATAGTTGTTTTAATTATTCCAACCCTTAACGACAGCCCTGCTGAAATAAAGAATATGTGCAGATGGATAGCTGAAAATTTAGGAAAAGACGTGCCCCTGCATTTTTCCCGTTTTCACCCAATGTACAAAATCAGGAACCTCCCCCCCACACCTTTGAAAACACTTGAAACCTGCCTCGCAATTGCAGCAAATGCCGGGCTGCATTATGTTTACCTTGGCAATATTCCGGGGCATCCGGCAGAAAGTACCTACTGCCCGGGATGCAGCAGGGTTGTTATAAGGAGAATAGGCTATTCAATCGTAGAGAATAAAATCAGGGAAGGGAAATGTTCTGAATGCGGACACCCGATCCCGGGCGTCTGGAAACAACCCGGGTCTCTTGCTTTATAGAAGCCTGCAATGTTTACAGACACCCAGGACACTGCTCCTGTCATCACTCATGCCAAGTGTATACAGCCTGCTGTTGATGTACTGTTCGGAATTCCATACTTCATCCAGACTGCAATCGATAAGGGACATATGTTCTGCCTGTTTTGTGTTTGAAAAACAGCAGGGCATAACCATGCCGTTGGAATTTATTACCATACCTGTAAACAGCCACTGGCATGGGGTACTCGATTTGCCGGGAATATAATCCACTATTTTAGGAGACTTTTCTTTCCATTCCTTGTGTTTGATATCCCATATCACGGTTTTGCCATTAAGCATGTAACTTCCAGAATCAGCATAAAACTCATCGAATTTGTACTCACGGGCTAACTGTTCTGTCTCACTGACAAAAGCATGATTCCACTCAAACACTAACATTCTAAAGATCAGAAGCGGGTATTTTGTCTTTAATCTGTTTCTGTAATATTTTATTTTTTCAACACTTTCCAGAATATACTCTAATTTTCCACCTGCCCTGTATTTCTCATATACATCCTGTGTGTGCCCGTCAATAGAACAGGTCAGCCTGTAAAGCCCTGATTCCACCAATCGCCTGGCATAATCATCGCTCATTTTAATGCTCATGTTTGAGGATATACGAGACCTTATGCCGTGTTTTGCTGCCCAGGCTATCATTTCAGGGGTCTGGCTGTGTAAAAAAGGCTCGCCAAAATTATAAAATCCTATTAAAAGTGCATAGTTTTTTATTTTCTCAAGGATAGCTTTAAACTCTTTAAAACCCATATGCTCATTTTTCAGATGTACATTCTCGTCATAACTGCCGTGGATACAGTAAGGACATTTCAGATTGCAGATGGTGGTGGGTTCAATTCTGTACCTTCTGGGATAATAAACAATCCTGCCGGATCTGCCGGAAAGAAAACTTTTGAGCAGGTTGACCAGCTTCGATAATTTCAGATTTCCCGGATATATATAATCCTTTTTTGATCCAAGAGACATACTTTCAATGAATCCTTTACGGCTTTTAGCTGTTAAGATATAGTAAAATATTATTTGTCCGGCAGAAGACATTCTAATATAATGAAAATATAACACCTAAGCAATAATTTATTGAGGCAATACAGCCCGGAGTAAAACAATTGGCTAAATGCACTGTAGTCATCCCAGTACACAATGAGGCTAAGGACATTGGAGGTTTTGTCCTTGAATTTCTTAACAACATGGGTCCGCTGAAAAAAAAATTACTGAAATCATGCTCATGGAAAACGGGAGCACAGACAACACTTTTGATGTATGTAAAAACCTTGAACAAAAATTTCCTGACATAATAAAAGCTTCTCATGCTGCCCTGCCATCCTACGGAGAAGCTGTTAAAAAAGGCCTGCTTGCTGCTCAGGCTGATATGGTCTCTATTCTTGAATGTGATGCCATGAATGTTGAATTTTTATCAAATTCTCTGTCTGCAGTTGAAGGGTCAAAGGCTGATTTTGTAGTTGCCTCCAAGCGCCATCCCGAATCCGTTGACCGCAGGCCTTTTAAAAGGCGTTTGCTGACCCTTTTGTTCAATACTTATTTAAAATTATTTTTCAATTTTCCCGGAACCGACACCCATGGCCTGAAAACAATCCGGACAGATATTGCAAAAAAATTATGTCGCCTGTCAATTACAGATGAAGAGGTTTTTCAGACAGAACTTGTACTTCTTGCACACTGCCTTGGATACAGGGTTATTGAAATGCCCATACACATTGAAGAACAGAGATCAACCAGTGTTTCCATTAAAAAACGAATGCCAAAGGTTATAAACATTATCAAAGAACTTAAAAAATCTCTTAACAGGTTCCCGGGTGCAATCCATTAACAAGCACAAACCAATACTGTCATTTGTAATTATTTTTTCATTAACTGCAATACTTTACCATACTGCGTTTCTGTATAGTCCTGTTAACCGCGACAGCGGGGTGTTTCTTTATACCGGCAGCGAGATACTCTCCGGCAATGCCCCTTACAGGGATGTGTGGGATCACAAGGGCCCCCTCCTTTACCTTATCAATGCCCTCGGGGTATGGCTGACCCCGCAGTCTGCCTATGGTACTGTTTTAGTGGAAATAATACTTTGCAGCATTGCTTTTTATCTTCTCTATATTGTCCTTGCCAACCATGTTTTCTGCAGGTTTTCACTTACTGCGGTTTTAATAGCCTTGACAGCATATTTCCAGCTGCACACCTTTGGCAACTTTGAAGAAAACTTTGCTTTTTTCGGCCAGGCCATGTGTCTTTTTGCATTTTTCAGGTATCTTGATACAGGCCTGTACAGATACTGCCTGATCATCGGGTTCAGCCTTTCATGGTGCGGCCTGCTGCGACCCAACCTGATTGGACTGCCAATTGTTTTGTCTGCAGGTATTTTTATGATTGATATAAGAACCCGCACAAAAAAAGCACTGAAATCATGCTTCTGTGTTGTTGCAGGTGCTTTGACCCTGTTTTGTCCGATTCTGCTGTTTCTTTTTTCAAAGGCTGCCATTGCTGACGCATTTGACCAGTTGATTGTTTACAATCTGTCACTCAGCAGCGTTTCTTTGTTTGACAGGGTTAAGGCGTGCGCAGCACTTTTTTCCTTCATGACTGAGATAGGGGTAGTTCCCATTGCTCTCATTGGTATTGCTGCACTGTTCACAATTGTAATCAGCGGCAGCTGCCACCCTCTTCCCGGAATTCTGAAAAAGTTTTCAGAAAAAGGCCGCGCTGCTGTCTCTACAGTTATTATTTTTGCATTTGCCACGGAAATGCTCTTAAACATGCTGTCACTTTATCACTGGGCACATTATGTAATTGCATTAATAGCCATCAGCACAATCCTTATCGGAATAACCCTGGAAACAGTAGCCCATGCACTTTTAAACAAAAAAAATTCTCCCCTGATATCATCAGCCCTGATAGTGGTTTTGCTCCTTATCCCATCTGTTTTGGCTGGAAAGCATCTGTTTCATTTACTGCAGGAACAATCAGAAAAATCATACCAGGACAAAATTGTTAACTACATTAAACAGCATACTGAACATGGGGACAGTGTTCTTGTCTATGGTGCTTCTGCCACACTGAATTTTTTAGCCGGGCGCAGGTCCCCTACCCGGTATGTTTATCTATATCCACTTATTATGAATGGCTATTCATCGCCTGAAAAAGTCAATGAATTTTTAAGTTCCCTTCAAAAAAATCCACCTTCCTTAATAGTGGATACTCACAATGGACGTTTCAGCCCCCTTGACGAATCACCAGACCTTTCTTCACAACGGCGCAGTGTTGAAAAAAAATTCCTTACTGATTTTCAAACAATGCAAAATGTGCGGAACTGGATCAGGAAGAAATATTTTAAAGTTACCTCAATAGGCAATACAACTTTTTATTCCTATGCTGATGAATCTTAAGCAGCTGCAAATTATATGGGATATGGCAACCCTGGGAGCAAGGCTTTATCCCCGTAAAATGCTTAAAAATATCCCGAAAGACCTGGTTGTTGAAACCACCAATGCCTGTAACCTGCGGTGTCCTGTTTGTCCCACCCACTCTTTCATGAAAAGAAAAAAAGGGTTTATGGAAATAAGCCTTTTTAAATCTATTATCGACGAGCTCAAACCATTTAACATGAAACCCCGCATTTCCATGAACTTTGCCGGCGAGCCCCTGCTGCACAAGGATATTGCAGAGTTTGTCAACTATGCTGCAAACAGAGGGCACAGAACATTCATAAGCACAAATGCAACAATGCTGACAAAACAACTGTCCGGAGAACTGATAAATGCAGGGCTGAATAAAATTCATTTGTGCATTGATGGAATAACACGCCAGTCCCATGAGGCATACCGGGTTGGTTCTGATTTTGAAAAGGTAAAAGAAAATATTGAAAACTTTATTGCAGTTAAAAAAAAGCTTGACTCTGAAACCCCATTCTGCTCCATCCAGACACTTCTTACCTCCTTTTCAGAAAAGGAAACCGAACAGATTACACTCTGGGCACAGGACATTGGGGCTGACAGCATTAACCTGAAATCACTGCACATGGGCGAATTCGGTTCACAGGTGGCAAAAACAAAGCATGCCTACCTGCTTCCTTCAGAAAAATCATTCAGAAGAAAAACAACCAGCATAAGAAAAACCCTGTGCCGCACACCGGTTTTTCAAACAGTAGTTTACTGGAACGGAGACCTGGGTTTGTGCTGTATTGATTATGAAAACTGCATTGACCTGCCAAACATCACAAAATCCGGTTTCATTAATACGCTTTTTTCTGATCATGTCACAAAAAAGAAAAAGCAGGGGCTGCTAAAACAGTTCCAGCTCTGCAAAACCTGCCCCCTGAGCAATGCAGACAGCATGGGAACAGACATCAATTTCAAATGAGCGGACAGACTTCTCAGCAAAACCTGGACCAAAACGCAGCAGGAGCTGGCCTCTGACCGCGAAATTACAGCAGCTGAAGCAGCTCCTGCTCCTGTAAAGTTACAACCCCGGTTTTCATGTTTAAAGTATTCTCATAAAGGCAACCAAAGCTTTTTTTTCATCTTCAGTAAGCTTTATCCCCTGTATTAAATTAAAAAACTCAACAGTATCCTCAAGTGTCAGCAGCCGGCCGTCGTGCAGATAAGGTGGAGAATCTTTTATGCCGCGCAGCGGAAATGTTTTGATAGGTCCATCTGCTGATGCCATTCTTCCGTTAATCATTTGGGGCTTGTAAAAGCGCTCGGTTTTCAAATTATGCATCAGGTTATCAGTATAATAAGGTGCCGGGTGACAGACCGCGCACTTTGCTTTGCCATTAAAGAGTACTTCACCAAGCTTTTATGTTTCAGTAGCCTTTCCAGGGTCCAGTTTTCCATAAATGTTAAGTTTTGGTGCAGGTGGAAAATCAAGGATATTCTGTACCTCACCCATAAAATGAGCCTGACTGCCACGCTCCAGAATATTTACCCCTTTTTTGGTGGCAATAACCGGATCCCCGTCAAAATAAGCTGCGCGCTGTTCAAATTCAGTAAAATCTTCAATTGTTTTCATCCCGCGCTGAGAACCGAAAAGCCTCTGGATATTGACACCCCTGAGGCTTGGCACATCAAGACGATGCCTGAATTCCTGTGGGCGGATATCGCCTACAAGATGGGTAGCACCGTTTGAATGTCCATTCACATGACAGTCAAAACAGGTAACCCCAAGGCTGGGCTTTTCCGAGCGTCGATCTTCGGTTGTATTAAACTGTTGCTGGGGAAACGGTGTAACCAGAAGTCGAAGCCCTTCAAGTTGTTTGGGATTCAGAATACCGTTAAAAAGCTCAAAATAGTTATCAGTTGTAATAACTTTCCCCTGGGAAACATCGCCAAGATCAGGCCGCGTTGTCAGATAGATGGGGGGGGGATATTCAGGCAGAAAATGGTCGGGCAGATCATAGTCAAGATCAAAACGGGTTAAATCACGTCCGGTCTGCTTTTTTATCTCCTTAATATGAAACTCAGGGAATACCATGCCCCCTTCAGGATGGTTGGGATGTGGCAGCGGCATAAAACCCTTTGGAAACAGACCTTTTTTCTGAATTTCCTCTGGTGTCATGCTGGCAAGCTTCTGCCATGCCATGCCTTCTGGCAGCCTTGCCCTCACACCTTGCTGAACAGGCTTGCCCCTCGACATCTTAACATCTTTTGCAGGTTTATTACTCAAGTCGTATCGCTCATTAAGCAGTTTCATCTGCCTTTTCATAACCCCGGGTTTCCTGGACTTCATCTCAGACATTGTCTCAGAAAAGGGTTTTGTGATAACCACAGGCGAATAACTGCTTATTACTTTTTCAGCAGCATGGGATATACTGATTGCTGAAATCGAGATGATTGTTGTGCACACTAAAAAAAATGTGCGTATAAAATTTTTCTTTTTCATAACGTATCTTCCTTTCATTTGTTCTGTTTTGTTTTGAATAAAAATTTATTCAGCTTTTTACAATCATAATCTACCACCCCCTTTTCTACAACATTGACGACTTTTTAATCATCAACATGGAATTTAAATGTTGAATAATAAAAAATGTTCGCTTTGACAATTTGCGTTAATGATATTTACCGGGCTATATGCAGTTAAAAAAACCTTTTCTTAATAATACATAGTTGTTACAAATTAGATCATTATACTATTTAGTAGTCACTACTATGCTAATTTTAAAAAAATATTATTTCTCTTTTGTCCGACAATCAGCACATATTCCCTCTATCAGGACTTTTTTATCAATCACGGTAAATTGTTTTTTTACAATATTAGGGACTTTTATATTGTCATATTCTTCGTAATAAAAATCAGCTATAAGGCCACATTTAAGACATCGCACGTGGTGATGCTTTTTCAGGTTCGGGTCAAAACGTTTTGGGTCACCCTGACCTTCAACAACTTTCAGTAATCCAATCCGGGAGAATGTCTGCAATGTCCTGTTAACCGTGTCAAAAGAGATGCTTTGAAATTTTCTTTTTATTTTTTTATAAACATGATCTGCTGAAGGATGCTTCTTTGTGTCCCATATTGCTTCATATATGGCAATCCGCTGCGGGGTCAGCTTCAGGTTATGCTCTTTGCATTTTTCTTTCAAAAGAACAATTGAATCATTTATGTTTTTCATACTAATTATTATATAAGAATAATTACGATTTGCAAGCCTTTTTTATTTATTGCTGGCAGTCACTTAAAACCCTGCAATAAAGCAAATCAGCACTATGTTACAGTCAAACTTATTTCCGGCGGATAAATCTCAAGAAGCAAGTTCCTTACAGCCCTTATTTTGCCCCTGAAAAGGGCCCTGTAAGCGCTGGAAACATGTATCATTAGGATGAAAATAATATTAATTCAATAGGTTAGCCTGGTCCTGCCCCGGTCTTGTCCCTAAAACAATAATAACGCTTGACATTATTAACGAATAGCGATATTATTTAATTCATGATAAAAAGCTTTGCTTGCCAAGAAACAGAGAAAATATTTAATCGTCAAGCATCACGCAAACTTCCACGGGATATACAGAAAATTGCACGCAGAAAGCTTGAAATAATAGAGGGTGCTGAAATTATACATGACCTGCGCATACCGCCGAATAATCGTCTTGAAAAACTATCGAAAGACAGAAAGGGACAATACAGTATTCGTATTAATGATCAATGGCGTATTTGTTTTGAATGGCGTGGAGGGGTTGCTCACAGGGTTGAAATTATAGATTATCATTAGGAGGCAATAATGGCAAAAAAAATATTGGAACCAATTCATCCAGGGGAAATTCTGATGGAAGAGTTTCTGAAGCCTATGGGTATTAGTCAGTACAGGTTAGCTAAGGATATTAATGTTCCTGCACGCCGAATAAATGAAATTGTTCAGGGGAAACGTTCCATAACTCCGGATACAGCTCTCAGATTATCACGATATTTTGGTTTTTCAGAAAGGTTCTGGATAAATCTTCAGGTTAGATACGACCTGGAAAAGGAAAAGGATAGATTAAAAACTCGACTTGATGAAGAAGTTCATGTTTACGCATCTGCAGTTTAACCGGTTGTTGATAAAAAAATCACATAACCATCTCATGCACTGAGGACTGAGGGGTCAAATCTCCGTTTGACTCTTGTATATCATGCTTTCTATCTTTTCCAGCCGTTTTCTGAAGGAACTACAAGGGCTGAAGCGCCAAAGAACATTCAAGAAGCCATAGCAGTTTATCTGGAAAGCTTAAAAGCACACGATGAGCCTGTTCCTCCATCTATAAACGAGGAAGTAGTTGAGGTGGCGGTGTGAGTATTCATCAAAAAGGATGGCACGAACAAACAGGCGTTATACCAAACCATGTATGGTATGGTATGGCACATCACTCAACAGGTTAGCCTGCTCCGACCCAGGTCTTCCAGTCTAATACAAAGGCTATTTGCGCAGATTAATCATCCAGGCTGCTGTTGTTCTTCCAGTTGTTTTTAAATCCAGGGACCTGACAATACGCATACCCAGCCTGTTTTGAAAAATCCTCAGCAGGCCCGGAAACAGGGAAAGCCTGTAATAGACACCCCTGCCCTGAGGCTCAGCCTCAACAAATGAAAAACCCCTGAAAAGATACTTTATTCCCTGCTCAGTAAACCTGTAAAAATCACCGTAGTCTCCCTTTTTGGCATGCTCCCCTGAAATAAAGGGGATTGTAATAAACGCTTTTCCTGCAGGCTTTAGAACCCTGAAAATCTCAAAAGCTGCTTTAAAAGGATCATGTAAATGTTCAAAAACAGACAGACATAAAACCGCATCAATGAAATTATCTTTAAACGGCAGGCAGTAGATGCTGGAGTCAATGTCAACGTTGTCACCCGGAGATTCAGCATTTGATTTGTAATCAAGGGCAAAATAATTTTTTTTAAAATATTTTCTAAACGGAGCCAGTTCTTTCCGGAATTTACACGTTGTTCCAATATCAACGACTAATCTTTCTTCAGACAGGCGCAAAACAGATTTCCTGAAGTATGGATAAAAATATTCTTTGCCGGTTAACATTACACAATTTCCAGTATTAGGAAGCTATTCCCGGACAGCCTCCTGTGCTATTCACCACCATCCATTGCAACAACAAAGGCATCCTTGAAGCCCCTGTCTATTAAATGCAGAGCTTTTTTGTTTGCTAAAAACAGGTCATGAAATTTTCCGACATGAACGCGATAAAATCCCCTGCCCATGTAAACTGAAGGCTTAATGAAAATATTTTTAAAATCCTTTGAAATATTTTTTTTCAGCTTAAAAGCATTTTCCAGCTCTTCAAAAGCACCTATCTGAATGCTGAAAATGCCATGCCTGAAATCAGGCAGGGGTTCATGTTTCCATAATGTTTCTCCATTCACAGTCTGTTCTGAAACCTGCTGAACAGCTTCTATTCTCACAAGGGCTGTACCAGGCTGGATCATGTCAAGCAACTCAGCAGCTCTCAGAGAAAGATCAATGATACGCCCTGAAACAAAAGGGCCTCTGTCGTTAATCCTCAACACAACACTTCTGTCATTATCAAATCGTGTGACTTTGACAAAAGTTCCCAAAGGTAGTATTTTGTGTGCAGCAGTCAAGGCGTGCATATTATAGGGTTCACCGCTTGATGTCGGACGCCTATGAAATTCACTACCATACCAGCTTGCCTGCCCTTCTTCAATGTAACCCCTGGCAGAAGGAATTGGAGCAAACCATTTACCGTTAATCTCATAGGGCTTCTGTCCCAGGGGATATTCAGAAGCCATATTTCCCGGAGGCAGTTCGGGTTGCGGTACAGTATGTCTGACACATGAAAAAACAGCTGGCAAGCACACTGCCAGTAAAACTGCTATAACTCTTGACGGAATTTGAAAACATATCTGCATGAGTAATAAAATAATCCTTCAATAAAATATTTACAATTGATATAACATTAATAGAGTTTTCTTGACAATATATTTTGTATTTACAATATGACAGCTTCAACAAACAGGAAACCAATAAAAAACCCGGGCAGTATCTTCAGTAATATTCATGCTTTAATCCAGCAGTCTAAAAACATACTTATTGTAATTTCCAGACCTGTTGACCCTGACACCGTAGGAACTGCCTTTGCTCTTGAATGGTTGCTGACTCTGGCTTCAAAGCAGGTTCATGTAGTGAGTTTTACCCGCATCCCCTCTAACATGGCCGATTTTCCATGCATTCGAAGAGTTGATGCTGCAGGGACTGATTCATTTAGTTTCAGCCCGTATAACTTAATTATTCTGATTGACGGGAGTTCCTGGGACCAGTTTTTTGGAAGAAACTGGAAACAAACACTTAAAAAATTCCCTGCTTCAAAAATTATAAACCTTGACCATCATGATCCCGGTCAAATACAAATGGCTGTTCCCGAAAGGTGTCTTGTTGCTGAAACATCCTCCACTGCCCAGCTTCTTTTTGATTATTTCATCAGGCCTTTCAATTTAAAACTTCCTCCGGAAATTGCTCACTATCTTTATCTGGCACTTCTTTATGATACGAGGATGTTCAAAAATGAGATGTTTCCTGGCATGTATCTGTTTGCCCATGACTTGCTGACTTTAGGGGCAGATCACCTGAAAGCTGTTGATAAAAGTTATGATCTGAAAGAAATTGATTTTACTGTCTGGGCTGTTGAACATACGGAATTTATTCCAGCATTGCAGTTGACCATGCTTGTTATTGATGCCGGGTTAAACATTGAATTGCAAAAAAAACTGGGTGAGAACTGGATGGATTTTGATGGTCTTTATAAAGAAACAATTGAGCGACAGATAAAAGGCTACAATTACGGTATAATTCTTATTGATAATATGGACGGAACCATAAGATTTGGCTGGCGGACCCGCAATTTCGGAAACTATATAAGCATTGCTGAAGTAGCGCACAGAGCAGGTTTCAGTGCCGGTGGACACCGTAATGCTGGTGGGGGCAGTTTTGACGGCACAATTGAACATGCAAAAACCAGCTTTCTTCAGGAAATACGAAGAGCATTGAACATTGAAACTTGATGGCTGCGGGGACAAATATTTTTTGCCAATACCTTTCAATAAGGTACTGACAAAAATTTAATGAAAAAAAGGGGGGTATGAACCACAGAGCTCTCAGAAAAATACTCTGCATACTGTGGTTTGTTTTTGACAATGTGCGTAATATAAAAAGGGGCGTGAAATGAAAGCTGATTATAAGGCAAATTTTTTCAACAGGACATTGTTGAATTTCAAAAACTCAAGAAGAGATTTCATTAAAACATCCGGCAAGGCTGCAATAACCGGAATAGCATCGTTTGCCCTTCCCTTTTCTTCAAATGCATCTTTTGAAACAGAAAAACTTTCGGATTTAAAAAACATTAGCAGTCCGGACAATGATCTTTTCTGGTCTGGTGTGCGCTCACAATTTGTTTTAAATCCTGATATTATCCAGATGAATACGAGCACGGAAGGAGCCATGCCCCGCTCTGTTATTTCCGGCTTATATAATTATTCAATGAAATTTGCAGAAGATCCTATTGAGGCCTGCATCAGCAATGAAAATTTTGAAATAAAACAGAAAAAAAACTGTTTAAAATCCGCTCAATTCCTTGGTGCTGATCCCGGGGACATCGTGCTCACATCAAACACTACAGAGGGGTTGCACATCGCCATAAACGGGCTGGCCCTGAACAGGGGCGATGAGATAATTACAACCCTTCATGAACATGGCTCTCTGTATTCTCCCCTCCATATTTTGAAAGACAGGGGTGGCATAAGTGTCAGAGAACTTGCACTTCCCAGTCCCGCAAACAACAAACAACTGATCGTAGATATATTTGAACGTGCTATCACTAATAAAACAAGGGTGTTATGTTTTTGCCACATTAACTACACAACCGGACTTCGAATGCCTGTAAAAGAGTTATGCGAGATTGCAAGAGCCAGGGGCATTATCACCATTGTTGACGGGGCACATTCCATTGGGATGATTGATCTGGACCTGCAGGAACTGGGATGTGACTTTTTTGCCTGTTCAGGCCATAAGTGGTTAAACGGACCACCCGGCACCGGCATTTTATATATCCGGAACGCAAAAGAAAATCCACATGGACTGTGGCCTGTTTTAACTGAAGTATATGCTGTAAAAAAATCTTTTCCTGTTTCAAAACTTCTCCAGATGAGGGGCCAGATGAATACTCCTGCGCTTTGCGCTATGATTGATGCCATGGAGATGCAGAACGTAATAGGAAAAAGCAGGATCCAGGACAGGATTCATTCATTAAACAACTACCTGAAAGAAAAAGTTGTTGAACTCTGGGGAAGCAGAAGCCTTCTTTCACCAATTGGCAACAATGAGCTTTCCTCCGGAATCGCATCTTTCATACCATTTAAAGACTACAGCGACCGGTATGCCAGACAAAAATTTTCACACATCAGCAGGACCTTAAAAAAAGAGCATAAAACCAATATCAGAAATATCTGGTTCAGGGATCATGAGTCTGACAGGCAGGATACGTTTGTACTGAGGGCTTCCACACACATATTTAACAGTTATGCTGAAATTGATAAGGTATTAGACACAATCAGAGACATTGTAAATAAAATGTAGGGGATATATCTTTACTGTGCAGGGCACAGCCTGTACCCAGGTGTGCTGAAAACTTCAAGTGCAAAGCTCATTTTATTGACTCAGCAACAATCTCTGCAATATCTTTTACTTTAACATTTTCAGACGCTTTTTCGTCTTTTACACCATCCTCAAACATTGTCATACAGTATGGGCAGGCAACTGCTATGGTGGAAGGATTCGTTTTAAGTGCTTCCCGTGTCCTCTCAAGGTAGATTCTCTTGCCAATAAGTTCCTCCATCCACATTCGCCCGCCTCCGGCACCACAACAAAAGCTCTTCTCTCCAGAACGTTCCATTTCAACAGGACCTTCGCCGCCTGAGCATGAACTGATTATTTCCCTGGGCTCAGAGTATATTTCACTGTATCTGCACAAATAGCATGAATCATGATAAACAGTTCTTCCGTTGCTAACTGACAGAGGCCTGATTTTACCCTTTTTTATCAGGCTGTTGATGAACTGAGTATGATGAATCACCTCGAAAGAGGTTCCAAACTGCTTATAGTCATTTTTTAATGTTGTGAAACAGTGTGGACAGAAAGTTATAATCTTCTTTATATCGTACTTCTCTATTGTCTCAATGTTTTCCCTTGCCATTTTATCAAAAACATATTCATTCCCAAGACGCCTGAGGGAATCACCACAGCACTTTTCTTCGGTTCCAAGTATTGCCCATGATACACCGGCAGCATTCAGTATTCTGGTGACAGCAATGGTTACCTGCCGCACCCTTGAATCAAAAGCTCCTGAACAGCCAACATAAAAAAGATATTCAGCCTTCACACCATCAGAAAGCAGAGGAACGTTAAGTTCACTGGCCCATTTTGTACGATCGGATGGGGCAATTCCCCATGGATTGGACCGTTGTTCTGAATTTTCAAAAAAGGTAATGAGCTCTTCAGGAAATTCGGCCTTCTCCATGACAAGATGCTGCCTCATCTCAACTATCTTGGGTACATGTTCAATAAAAACAGGGCATACCTGCATGCATGCTCCGCATGTTGTGCAGGACCAGATTGCGTCTGTTGAAACACTTTCATCGGATCCATTTATTAAAGGGACAACCATTTCAGAGTCCTCAGGAGCTGAGGCTAACATGTCTTTTGGCCGAGCGGAAAAAATAGTTCTGGAATTTTTAAAAATATTAAGCTTGCCCTCATGTATAACCTGCTTTGGATTTAAAGGTTTGTCCGTATTGGTTGCAGGACATACAGACTGGCATCTTCCACATTCCGTACATGACATGAAATCAAGGAGGTCAGTCCACTTGAATTGAACAACTTTGGAAACGCCGAACCGTTTCCCCTTTTTAAACTTAAGCCTGGGAACCGTGGAAACAAGAGACGGGCTTCTGAAAAAACAGCTGGGAATAGCGGTCAGAACATGAAGGTGCTTGCTGTAGGGAAGATAATTCATGAAAAACAGAAGCACTAATGCATGAATCCACCAGAACGCTCTTGCTGCAGTGTGGGATCCTTCATGTCCTGCAATTGAAGACAGTATTTTTGAAACCGGCATCCATGCAAGCCTGGTGTCAATTCCTGCTTCACATGCATGCATACCAAAAAAAGCAATCATGAGTATTGCAACAAGAGCAAGGATAAAATATGAATCAAGTGTGGGATCAATGTGATCAGGACGGAATAGTGTTCTTCGTACAACAGCAACAACAACACAGATCAGAACAACAAGAGACATAATGTCTGCCATAAAGAGTAAAATCCCGTATGGATATTCTCCAATAAAGTTCAGGCTGAACCTGGGAAACACACCGGCAACAAGAAATTCTAAATTTGCAAATGCAAGGACCATAAAGCCCCAGAACAGAAGAAAGTGGTTAATCCCGAACTTTTCGCTTACAACTCTGAACTGACCGAATCCATATTTAAGCATCCCGCCAAACCTGGCCCATAAATTATCAAACCTGTTATCCCATCGACCCAGACAGATTGTAGCAATCAGACGGAATATGTTCTTCAAAAAAAAGACAATAGAACCGGTAAATATAATGGCAAAAATCAATCGTTCTAAGCTGCTCAAGGGAACTCCTTTCTTTTTAAGGGACCATCAAACTATAATTCGTTAATCCTTAATTGTAACCTGGTGCAAAATCAGTATATTGCGGGTTAAAACAGTCTCAAAACCCGTATCCCCCAACCTGTAACTCGTAACACTTATTAAACCTGATAGTCTCAAACATTTCTCCAATTTATTTAAAAACAAAAAAACAACTTCAAAGAGACAATTATATTATTCGACAGCTTTTACACCAGCCTGTCTCAGTTTTTCAATAAGTGAAGGAATAATTTCAAAAACATCCCCAACAATACCAAGGTGTGCCACTTCAAAAATAGGGGCTGTTTTGTCTTTATTTATTGCAATAATATAATCCGAATCCTGCATTCCAACCAGGTGCTGAATTGCACCTGAAATAGCACATGCAATATAAAGCTTCGGCCTTACGGTTTTCCCTGTCTGGCCTACCTGCCTTACATGATCTATCCAGCCTTCATCTACTGCACAGCGGGAACCTGTTACAACTCCACCAATAATTTCAGCTAATTCATCAAGCATTTTAAAGTTATCCCTGCTGAGCATCCCTCTGCCACCCGAGACCAGTATTTTCGCACCAGCTATGTTTACAGCACTTTCTGATACTGTTGAAATAATTTCAAGGACCCTGGTTGGAATATCTTCCTCAGACAAGGCAAAAGGCTCCTCTATCAGTTCTCCTTTCAGCCCGGAATTATATTCGGGTTTTGGCATGACATGCGGCCTGACTGATGCCATCTGAGGCCGCTTTGTTTCCGTCAGAATTGTGGCCATGATATTGCCGCCAAAAGCCGGGCGGGTCTGCTCCAGAAGTCTCATCCTGGTATCAATAGTCAGGCCCGTGCAGTCTGCAGTCAGACCGGTTTTTAATTCTGTTGCAACAGCACCGGCAAGATCCCTGCCAAGACCTGTTGCACCCATAAGCACAATTTCAGGCTTGAATTTGTTAATAAGATCAACCGTACCCTTAAGGTAAGAGATTGTCCTGTAAAACTTCAGTGTTGGGTGATCAATTAAATATACCTTGTCAGCGCCATAGCAGAAAGCCTCGTGAGCCAGGGGCTTGACACTATCCCCCAGGACAAAAGCAGCAAGTTCAACCCCCAGATCATTTGCAAGGGTCCTCCCCACACCGAGAAGCTCCCAGGAAACTTCATGCGCCTTCCCCTGAACCTGTTCCACAAAGACCCAGACCCCATTCCATTTTTTAATATCTGTTTTCAGTCTGGTTTTATCTTCATTTTCCTCCTCATCTGTTTCAACGTCAGGTTCATCCGAAGCTTCAATATCTTCAAGAAGCTTCTTCTCCTCCGGTGTGAAGAAAATTTCCAGAGCATCAGCAGGACAAACCTTGATACATTTCCTGCAGCCAATGCATTTTTCAATATCTATTACCGGTTCTTCCTTCTCATTCATCTCAATTGCATCCACAGGACAGGAAATCTGGCAACGGGCACCGCAGGCAATGCACTTCCCTTCTATAAGCCGGGCCTTACCCCGTGGTTTCTTTCTTTTTTCAGACTTTTGCTCCATTTAACCTCCAGGATATAATCATTTTGACTTGAATTGAGGGATTTACAAAAAAGCTGTTTTATAAAATTATTACCGCAATAGATTTAAACTGATTCAGCAAATTTCTCAATTCAGGTGGAAATAAAGTCCCACTCGGACAGTTTCTCAAAAGTTGTTTCAACTGCAAGATCCTTCTTATCCCCTTCTCCAAAAACAATTTCGCCCTTTTTCCTTTCAGGTGCAAAGATTCTTCTGACCTGTGTGGGTGAACCCATGAGTCCAATAGTGCCGGGTTCAAGCTTTAAAAAACCATTTGTCCATACCTGAATCCCTGACTCTTCGGCATCTATTCTTCCAGGCACTGTTGGATAGCGCGGGGTATTAATTTCTCTTTCAACTGTAATCATCACCGGCATCCCTGATTCAACTATTTCATGATAACCTTCAAGCTTACGCCGGACTTTAATTGTTCTCTGATTCTGATTAACGGATATTATCTCATCAACAAGGGTGAGTTGGGAAATATCCATTCGCCGTGCAATACCAGGTCCAACCTGGGCAGTGTCACCATCAATTGTCTGCTTCCCGCACAAAATAATATCTACCTGCCTCTTCTCATTGATTTTTTTTATAGCTGCACCAAGAACCGTGCTTGTTGCCAGCGTGTCAGCACCACCAAATGCCCTGTCACTTAACAAAACTCCCTCATCAGCTCCCACGGAAAGTGCCTTTTTTAAAACAGCTTCAGCAGCAGGAGGTCCCATCGAAACAGCCGTAATATAAGCCCCGTACCTGTCCTTAAACCGTATTGCCTCTTCAACTGCATTAGTGTCAAAAGGATTTGTTATGAAAGGAACCCCTTCGCGGACAAGGGTATTGGTCTTTGGATCAATACTTACCTGTGTTGTGTCAGGTACCATCTTTACACAGACAACTATATGCATGCATTCCCCCTTATTGAAATATATATTTTGTTGAAGTCGTCAACTTTCATTTTTACTGCAACAGATTACTCTTTCTTCCGTTACAATGCAGTCAACAGGCACATCGTACTTTGGGTCATATGGGAGATCAGAAACAATCTGCAACTCAAAAGCAAGTGCATACGACCTCTTCGGGGTCTCCCTGAAAAACCTGTCATAAAAACCTCCGCCATAACCAATTCTCCAGCCCTCCCTGCTGAAAGCAACTCCCGGGGCAATTACTATGTCAACTGAATCCTGAGAAACTGTTTTCATCTTTTCCCTGACCGGCTCCAGGATCCCCATCACGCCAGGTTTAAGGTCAGCATCAAAATCAGAAATACGGGACAGCATAAGTCTTTTATTCACCATGTCCGTAACAGGAACTATAATATTTTTACCTTCCAAAAGCAAAGCCTTAATCATTTCATGAGTCTGAACTTCGCTTTTGAATGACACATAAATAAAGATGTTTTGTGCTTCAATTATGTCAGGAATCCTGAAAAGGCAAGTCTGTATACAGCGGCTTTTATCCTGTCTCTCCCGGGTCGAAAGGGCATTCCTCAAACGAAGTATTTTTGACCTGAGAAGGTTCTTTTTCTCGACAATGCAGTCCATGGTTTTTTTCGGATGTAAAGCGTCATCCGCAAATCGGATGCCTCGTCCTGTGTTAAACATTATTTAATCTTTTATCAAAACGGTGTCAGCCACGACCTGTATTTATCCACTTTACCCTGAACTGCATCAAAATAAATTGACTGCAATTGCTGTGTAATGGAACCAGGCTTTCCTGAACCAATGCACCTGTCATCAACTTCTATTACCGGAGTTACTTCAGCTGCAGTTCCGGTAAAAAAACATTCATCAGCTGAATAGAGTTCATCCCTTGTAAACCGCTGTTCAACAACTTTCATGTTCTCATCTCCTGCAATCTTCATAACAGCATCACGCGTAATTCCCTTAAGGATAGATGTCGGAGGTGTAGTTTTAAGGATACCATCCTTAACAATAAAAATATTTTCACCGCTTGCTTCCGAAACATACCCTTCAGCATCCAGCAGAATCGCTTCATCGTATCCGGAGATAACTACTTCCCTTTTTGCCAGAATAGAATTAACATAGTTACCGCAGATTTTCGCCTTTGTCATTCCAACATTGACGTGATGCCGTGTAAAAGAAGAAATCTTTGCACGAATTCCATTCAGCACACCATCTTCTCCAAGGTATGCCCCCCATGGCCAGCATGCAACTACCAGCTGTACAGAAGGTGTCTTTACGTACAGGCCCATCTCCCCGTCTCCGATATAAACAATTGGCCTGATATAACCTTCCTTAAGTTTGTTCACCCTCAGAGTCTCAAGCACTGCATTGCAGACATCCTGCCTTGTATAAGGAATCTCTAAAAGCCCAATGGTTGCAGACATAAAAAGACGATCGACATGCTCTCTCAGCTTAAGCACAGAGGATGAACCGTCATGGCAATTATAGCATCTGATACCTTCGAAAACCCCGAGGCCGTAGTGCAGGGTATGGGTAAGAACATGCACTCTGGCTTCATCCCAGTCAATGAGTTTGCCATCCATCCAGATTTTATCAACTTTTTCCATTAATTTCTTCTCCTTTTTCATCGAAAGCCTTCTTAATGTTCTCATTAAAAGGTTGTCTTATTATACCCCCTTCTGTAATTATTCCCGCAATGTAGCTGTTGGGCACAACATCAAAAGCAGGGTTCCAGACATTAACGGATTCAGGCGCCACCGGCTTTCCTGCAATGCTGGTAATTTCTTCAGAAGGTCTTTCCTCTATCGGTATATCTTCACCACTCTTAACCGACATATCAATTGTTGAAAACGGGGCAGCAACATAAAAAGGTATATTATGCTCTTTTGCCAGAACGGAAAGTGAATATGTGCCAATCTTGTTTGCCGAGTCACCATTTGCAGCGATGCGGTCTGCTCCTGTTATTACAAGGTCCGCCCCCTTTTTCTTCATGTAATAACCGGCCATACTGTCAGCTATCAGCACAAATGGTATCCCGTCCTTCTGAAGCTCCCATGCAGTAAGTCGGGAACCCTGCATAAGAGGACGTGTTTCACTGGACACAACAAATACACTTTTACCATTTTTCACTGCAGTTCTGATAACACCTAAAGCTGTTCCATATCCGCCCGTAGCAAGCGATCCTGTATTGCAAATTGTAATAACGGTTGCCTCCTGCGGAACAGCTGCCTGCCCGTGCCCGCCTATCGCCATATTGATTTTTATGTCATCATGATAAATTCTGATTGCTTCCTGTTTTAAAGCATCCTTAAGTGCTTCCACATCCGACGTCCTGCTGTTAAGGGCCTTGTCCATCATCTTTTTAAGTGCCCATTTCAGGTTAACAGCCGTGGGCCGCGTATTCATCAGGCGTATGCTCATCTGCTCAAGGTGCGGCATCAGCTCTTCAGGGGTGCCGGCGTTTACCTTTTGACATTCCATTGCCAGTGCCATGGCAGCAGCAACGCCTATTGCCGGAGCCCCACGAACAGAAAGCCTTTCAATTGCACACGCCACATCTTCAATGTTCCTGCATTCAAGATAAACTTCCTGAACAGGGAGCTTCGTCTGATCAAGTATGCGTATATGGTCGCCTTCCCATGTTATGGCTTTAATGCTGCTATCCTGCAAGTTTTCTCCTCAGTATCTCATTAACAATTTTAGGATTGGCCCTGCCCTGTGTTGCTTTCATAACCAGCCCAACAAAGAAACCAAATATTTTTTCTTTTCCCTGTCTGTATTCCTCAACCGCTTCAGCGTTTCGGTCTATAATTTCCCCGATCACCTTCTCGATCTCATTCTGATCCGACATCTGGACAAGGCCCTTTTTCCTGATTATCTCTTCAGGCATTTTACCTGAGGTAAACATCTCTTCAAAAACAGTCTTGGCTATCTTACCGCTGATTGTCCCTTTATCAATGAGCTCTAACATGCCTGCAAGGTGCTTTGGTGTAACAGGGAAATTATCAATCTCACGTGTGTCCCCAAGGTTGCGCAGTATATCGCCCATAATCCAGTTGCTAATGCTCTTTGGCTTGTGATAAATCCCTGTACATTGTTCAAAATAGTCGGCAATCTGCCGGTTAGAGGAGAGTATCCCTGCATCATATTCAGGTATGCCATACTGTTTGATAAATCGTTCAACTTTCTCCTTAGGCAGCTCGGGCAGCTGACCTTTTATTTCCTGAAGCCAGGAATCCTCAATCACAATTGGTACAAGATCCGGGTCCGGAAAATATCTGTAGTCATGAGCCTCCTCCTTGCTTCTCATTGAAAAGGTTACACCCCCGGATTCATCCCATAAACGTGTTTCCTGCACAATTGTTTCTCCCTCCTCTAACATATCCTGCTGCCTCTGAATTTCATACTCAAGAGCCTTCTCCACATGGCGGAAGGAGTTCATGTTCTTCAGCTCAACCTTGGTCCCTAACTCCTCTCTGCCTTTTGGCCGAAGGGATACGTTTGCATCGCAACGAAAGCTCCCCTGCTCCATATTGCCATCACATACATCAAGATACTGCAGAACAGACCTGAGTATCCTTAAATACTCTCCAGCTTCCTCGGGAGATCTCATGTCCGGTTCACTCACAATTTCCATCAAGGGAACTCCTGTTCGATTATAGTCCACGTAGCTGCTTTCAGAGGATATGCCATCAAGCTGATGGAGAAGTTTTCCAGCATCTTCTTCCATATGTATACGGGTAATACCAATCCGTTTCAGGATTTTTTTGTTTTTAACCTCAATATCCACAAACCCATCTACGGCAATCGGCAACTCAAACTGAGATATCTGGTATCCTTTTGGCAGATCAGGATAAAAATAGTTTTTTCTTGCAAACCTGTTATATTTATTAATACTGCAGTTGGTTGCAATTGCTGTTTTCAAGGCATGTTCAACTACTTTTCTGTTCAAAACCGGCAACACTCCAGGCATGCCAAGGCAAACCGGACAGGAAAGGCTGTTGGGCTTCTGTCCGAATTCTGTAGAACAGCCGCAGAATATTTTGGTTTCAGTTAACATCTGGGCATGCACTTCAAGCCCTATGATTGTCTCAAATTCCATTACAAACTCAAAAATCCTTTTCTTTAAAAATTTTTCTATTGAACTCAAAAGGAGGTAACAGGTATAATCTACCCGGATTTTACGGTAAGCATAGTATCAATGATGCATAACGCCTTCCCGATACGCGTTGTTGGCGCTACTCAGCATCGCAGGCATATCTGATAGATATGTTGGGGAGCAAAATCATGATACGTGCATTACAACAAAAGGTTTTTCCCCTCAGCAGATGTCCACCGTAAGTTCCCTGGATACAGTCTGATACCAAATCTGTTATTATATAACACAACATTGCAAAAATAACATCATGAATTTTCTTTTAAACCGTAAAAAAGTAAAACTCACATTATATAAAGCATCACTGAGTATTGGCCTGCTTGCATATATAGTCCTTAAGGCTGACATGGACTCTGTTTTTAAAACTCTGAAAAACGTTGACATGGAATATTATTTTTATGCCATCAGTATCTTCTTCCTGTCACAGCCTCTGAAAACCATCAGATGGGGAATCTTTTTAAGAGAAAAACATGTCTTTGTTTCTCAGACAAAACTTCTTGTGCTTTATTTTATCGGGATGTTTTTCAACACATTCCTTCCCACCATTTTTGCCGGCGATGCAATACGTTCCTATTACATATACAAAGAGTATCATTCAAAAAAAATCCCGGCCACCTCCGTGATTATTGAAAGATTCTGCGGTCTTTTTACCCTGTTTATAATCGGATTAATATCAAGCTTTTACTGGCTTGTTAAATTCGGACAATTGCCTTTTATAAATACCAGCTTTTCATTATGCCTTACTGCTGTTATCATAATGATTCTTTTAATCTCGACAACCATGCATAAAATGATTTCACAATTGCTTTATAAAGTGGGTTTAAAAACTGTTTGGAACAGGATGGAAAGAGTTTACAGCTCCTTCAGGGGATATGCTGAAAATAAAAAAGCCCTTTTGTACGGTTTTCTGCTGTCGGTTCTGACTTCTGCATCAACAATTATTATCGGTTACTGTTTCTCACTGTCTCTGTCCTGGGATATTCCTTTTTACGTATTTCTTTACACCATTCCCATAATCACAATAACTACCATGCTGCCGGTTTCATTCGGGGGAGTCGGAGTAAGGGAAACAGCGTTTTACGTTGTCTTCAGCCAATATGGCGTCGCAGGATCAAGTGCCATTGCCCTTGCCCTCCTGTGGTACAGCGTAAACATAATCTCAGGAGCAATTGGTGGTTTGTGTTATGCTTTTTATCGTATAGAGTCCCAAGCCATAACATGAAAATTTTTTTGTGCAGGAACCTTTATTTTTTCATATAAATTCCGAAAGATATTGCATTGCCTTAAATTTAATTATAGAACAATATTTTAAAGGGATTAGCTTGGAAAGAATACAGCTTATGACAAAGCATGTTGCATTAACAACCTTGTTTTTTATCTTAACCTGTTCAGGGATGATTGCAACATCCATGTCAGCTGAAAAAGAATTTACCAGGAACAATGACCCGTTTCCCAATCCTTTTGAAGAAACAGATGAAATTTTCCCCCTGAATCATATCCAGAGACATATTCCTGACCCGATTGAAGGTTTTAACCGTGTCATGTTCGCCTTTAATGACAAGCTCTATTTCTATTCTCTGAAACCAACTGCAAAAGCCTATAAATTCGTTGTTCCTGAACCAGTCAGAAAATCTGTTAATCGTTTCTTCCTGAATTTGTCATCACCAGCAAGAATTATAAACTTTTTTTTTCAGGGAAAAATCAGGAAAGCCGGCATCAGTCTTTCACGCCTGTTAATAAATACAACAATTGGCATTGCAGGATTTTTTGATCCTGCAAAAAAACACTTTGCTCTGGAGCATCACAGTGCTGACTTTGCGCAGACAATTGGCATTTACGGGGTAGGTCCCGGGTTTTATGTCGTGTGGCCTTTTTTGGGCCCATCCAGCATCCGGGGTACAGCCGGTACAGTCCTTGATACGCTGCTCGACCCGTTATATTACGTAAAAATTAAAACGTGGAAACAGATTCTTATCGGAGGGTATGAGATAATGAATGATACTTCACTTAGAATAGGAGAGTATGAAAGCTTGAAAGAGATGGCTCTTGACCCGTATGTTTCCTTAAGAAACGCCTACTTTCAGCACAGGCTGAGTATCATCAAAAAAAAATAAAGATGGCTTCGTAAAAAGTCCAACTTCGGCGTTGTGCTACATTCTTCGTCATTGCAACGTACAGTAAGTACGCTTCATTCCTCAGGATTTGCGCGCCTTGAATTTGAAGCTTTTTACTTTGCCATCGCAATTTAGACTTATTACTGTTTTGTCAATAAAAAATTTTTTAAATTATTTCTTTATAGCTGCATTACCGGTCTTCAGCTTGGCTTCCAGTTTTGCAATAACATCCTTGAAAGACGAATCAGCTAACATCTCAGTGAATTGGGCACGATAATTTTTTACAAGGCTGACCCCTTCAATTGCTATGTCACAGACAAGCCAGTTGTTGTTATTGTTTATAAGACGATAATAAACAGGCAGTTCGTTGTCCTGACTGATAATCACCTTTGTCGCAACTACAGCATAATCTCCCTTCACGGTTTCGTTCAGATAATGAATGTTGTTATTGGACAAATTCTTTGCTTTTGCAAGATACATATCTATTTTATCAAAATATGTACGTGCAAGAAGCTCAATGAATATTTTGATAAACTCCTTTTTTTCTTCTTCAGTCCTTTCCTTCCAGTAAGACCCCAAAACCCTTTTAGAAAACTCCTCCTCCTGAAATCTTCCTTTTATCAGCTTGAGGAGCAGATCACGTCTTGTTCCCACTTTCTCAGGGCTTTTAAGGGACGGGTCATTAAGAACTTTAATAATCTGTTCAAGGGTTCCTTTAAGTTGATCAGTGGCAGGTCCTGCAGATACTTCAGAAGCCACAAACAGCAAAACCACCAATACAAGAAAAGCAGCAGTAATATAAAATTTATTCCGGTTTTTTCTCATTATTCCTCCAGGTTTCATTAAAATTATAAAATCGTTCTAATTCTTAAATGGTTGCCAAATCAGAATCAGCCTTGGCAACAATATCAAAATTGCCAGCATTGCCATAAACATGGCAAGCCCTGTAAAAATGCCAAAGTATAAAGTCGGAATAAAGTTTGATAAAATCAGTATGGAGAAACCAAATATTATCGTTACAGAAGTATTAAGAATAGCTTTTCCCACATTCTCATGACATAGTTGCAGGGTTTCAGCATAATTGCCATTTTCAGCGAATTCTTCTTTAAACCTGTATATATAGTGAATACTGTTGTCAATTGCTATCCCCATTGTAATGGCCGCAATGGTGATTGTCATCAAATCAAGAGGTATGTTTAACAACCCCATTATCCCAAGCACAATGCCTACTGCTAACAAATTTGGAATTATACCGATTATGGAGAGAATAATGGATCTGAACAGGATGAACAACATGAGTGCTATGCCTGCCAGCACGATGCCGAGAGTTAAAATCTGGGATCTGAACAGGCTTTGCAGCATGTTATTGTATAGCACTAACATGCCGGCTATTGTAAATCTGTTTTCTGAAAATCCAAGCTTGTTAACAAGACCATTTCTGATTTTTTCTAAAAGTTCTTTTCTGCGAAGATTTTTTAATGAGTCTAAAACAAACAGAGAAATTCTGGCTTCATTATATTCAACTGAAACATAATGATCAAGTATCTCAGTTTTAATTTCCTCAGGTATTTTTTTATACAGTACGCCAAGCTCAAGACCATCAAATTCTTTCCCCCCATTCAACTGCTCTGCTGCTCTGACAACAGATGCCAGAGACAAAACCTTTCCAACAGCGGGAAATGATTCTAAATAATCCTGAACCTCTTCAATTCTTTTAACCTTAAAAGGGGTAATCCAGTAATCACTCGGGTCATAATCAACAACCCAGTCAAAATCATCCTCATCAGTTTCAGACAGGTTTTTATCCGGCATCCTGTCTTTCTGCTTTTCTCCAAACTTAAGTATTATGTCAAGGGGCGCAGTGCCTCCTAATTTGTCATCTATCAGCTTTAACCCCTGATATATTTCGGTTTTTTCACGAAAATAATTGATAAAACTGTTTTCGACCTTCAGTTTTGTAATGCCAATTGCGCTGACAACTGCAAACAAAAGTGATATAAAAATTACTTTTCCACCATGTGACCTGGCAAGTTCTGCAAGCATGGATGTAAACGCCGAGTGTGTTTTCTCATCCGTCAATGGGGGAGACTTTTTAAGTAACAGCAGGACAGCAGGAAACAGTAAAAATGAAGTTAAAAAAGTGACAGCCAGTCCAATGGTCATCATCCATCCAAAATCAATAACCGGTTTAATACCGCTGAAGACCAGTGAACTGAAGGCCAGAATAGTTGTCAAGGCAGTATAAAGACAGGGCAGTACCATTTTCCTGACCATGACAGTAACAATACTGAGCTGAGTTTCAGTGGACATCTCCCTGCAAAGCTGCCTGTACCGTACAGCAAGATGAATGTTCATGGACATGGTAAGGATCAGCATTAATGATATAAAATTGGATGATATGATCGTCACTTTCCAGTTGAGAAGGCCCAGCATGCCTATCATGATAAGAACCGAGAAAAAACAGCATAACAGGGGCAAAAACACCCATCGCGTTTCGCGGAATATAATTATCAGTGTTATTACTATAAAAATAAACACACCAAAGCCGAACAACATCAGATCATTCTTAATGAATGAAACCATATCATCAGCGATCATCGGCATTCCGCCTAAGTAAACAACGCCATATTCCTTATATGGCTGTATAACAGATCGAATTTTCCCGATGTCACTGTGCTGCTGATTATTTAAAAAGGCATAGTAATCCTCATATTCAGCCACAGTTTTTTTAAGTTGGGCCTTTTCACTTTTGGTTAATTTTGCGGCACGTTTTTTTGCTAACAGATCATTTCTTTTATTTAAAAGTTCAAAAAAGTGGCTGTCTGTCTTGAGGTTAATTATTATTGCAGTGGTTTGACCGTCCGGGCTGAGAATTAAATTCTGATAAATGGGGCTATCCAGAATCTCCTGTTTTGCCATCTGCCTGTCAACTGAAGGGTCAGCAAGCGTTTTTATGTTGTTAGCTGTAATCTCCGTAAGTTTGACACCGGAAGTTTTTAATAAAGGTATGTCAAGAAGAGTTGTTATAGAATCGATTCTATCTAAATGCTTCAGCTCATCCCGCAGTTTTTTTAATAGATCCAAAGATTTTTCAGAGAACAGATCATCATAAGGGCTAAACGTAACAACTAAAAATGATTTTACTGAATAGCGCTCACATATCTCGCGATAAGCCTTCAGGTCCTTATCATCTTCTAACAACAGGGTGTCCGGAGAAGCATCAAGTTTAAAATTCCTGACATGACAGGAAAAAAACAAAAGCAGCAGTGCATGTACAGCAAGAACGATGATGGGGTGCTTTAAAACTGTATTCTCATAGAACTTCGAAAAACTGTTCATAATATCAGTCAGATCTGCTAACATTTATTAAAAAAGCACCCCGGTTTTCCGGGGTGCTTTTTTACCTGAATGTTAAATTGTTATTTTGTTTTTACTTTAACAGCCTGGAGTCCCTTATTACCCTCCTCAACCTCAAAGGTTACAGGTTCACCTTCGCTTAATGTTCGAAATCCACTACCATCAATAGCTGAGTAATGAACAAATACATCTCCATGCTCATCGGATTCTATAAAGCCATAACCTTTTTTGTCATTAAACCATTTTACCCGACCTTCAGCCATGCTCAAATACCTCCTTTCCTAATTTTATAACCTGCAGGATTGTTACTTTGGAAGCTTGTTTGAAACCTGCTTGTACATAGATAGAGCGATAGAGGCCGGTATCAAGTTACTTCAAAATATCAAACCTACTTTGCATGATTCAAACAGTTTGAATCCATACTAAAAATTTATTTATACGATAATTATAACTTTAACAAGCTTTTTTTCAATAAAATATTTATGTTAAATTGCTGCTTGTGACATGCAGGATAATGTCAACCCTGGTTTCCATGCCTGGTGTGCTTGATATATCAATATCACCACCATGAAGTGAAACAATATGATTCGCCAAAGCAAGCCCCATGCCTGCCCCCGTCATTTTTGACGTATAAAAAGGGCGAAAAACATGCGGCAACTGGCTTTTGGGGATACCCCTTCCTGAGTCAGTAAAACTTATTATAACCCTCTTCTCACTGACTTTTATTGTCAGCGTTATTACGCCCTCATCATTCACAGCCTCAATGGAATTTTCAATTATATTTGAAAATGCTTCACGCAGATTTTTACTGTCTCCGGTTATTTCCGGTATCTTATCGGGATACTGCTGCTTTACTGTTATTTTTTTTTCAGCTATAACCGGATTAAATTTACTCAATGCCCCGGCTAATATTTTCTTCAAATCTACATGCTCATGGATTGAAACAGCAATTGTTTTAAGATTGATTATTTTTTCCACCATGTTTTCAAGCCGCTCAACCTCGTGAATAATATGATCGGCATATATCTTCAAATCATCTCCCGGAGAAAGTTTGTCCCTGAGTCTTCTGGCAAATCCTCCAATGGCAAGAACGGGATTTCTGATTTCATGAGCAACACCGTCTACTATGCTTTCAAGAGCTTCACGTTTTTCAAGCTCAACTTTTTTATTAAGATATGTCTTTTTTTCAAGCAAACCATTAATGCGCACTGTCAACTCTTTAGCAAGAAAAGGTTTTGCTATATAATCGTCAGCCCCTGTCTCATAGCCTGCAACCCTGTCCTCCACATAATCTTTTGATGTCAACATCACCACAGGAATCAGGCGGGTTTCTTCACTGCTTTTCAGTCTCCTCAAGACCTCCAGCCCGTTAATTTTAGGCATTATTACATCTAAAATAATAAGGTCAGGGGGATCGCTGAAAACCATGTTCAAAGCCTCTTCCCCGTCATATGCCCTTATGATCTGATAACCATTTTTCCGGAGTATTTTCTCAATAATATCAACGATAGAAATGTTGTCATCAGCAACAAGGACTTTTTGTCTTTCTTTCAACTTTCTCTTTCCCCCGGGATTAAATTGCTGGCAACTTCAACTGCCCTGATGAAGTTGCCCTGCCGGTTTTTCTGAGGTGTCTGTACGCAAGCTCAGTTGCCTTCCTTCCGGATGATGTTCTTACCAGAAGCCCTGCTTTCAGCAAAAAAGGCTCCACCATATCAATCAGCGTATCAGGCTCTTCCTGCATTGTGGCAGCAATTGCCTCAAGCCCTGCGGGCCCCCCATTATAAAAGTCAATAATTATCTTCAAAAACCGTACATCTAACAGGTTAAGCCCCATTTCATCTATTCCTTCAAGTGCAAGTGCCTCCCTGCTGACCTCAACCGTTATCCTTCCATCAGCACGAACCTGGGCATAGTCCCTTACTCTTCTCAGCAGCTGGTTTGCAATCCTTGGGGTTCCCCGTGCTCTGCGCGCAATTTCACGTGCAGCATCGCATTCTATTTCCACATTAAGGATTGCAGCTGACCTCTGTATAACAAACTGAATATCCTCTTCAGAATAGAAGTCAAGTGAGCGTTGTATCCCAAACCTCTCTCTGAGAGGAGGGGAAAGCAGCCCGGCTCTCGTAGTAGCACCCACAAGGGTAAATTGATCTAATTTTGCCCGATAGCTCCTCGCATTCATCCCCTTATCAAAAATTATATCAACTGCATAATCCTCCATGGCTGAATACAGGAACTCCTCCACTACCTTTGGCAGCCTGTGTATCTCGTCAATAAAAAGCACGTTGCCATGTTTAATATGAGTTAATATGCTTATCAGGTCCCCCCCCTTTTCAAGGGCTGGACCTGAAGTGTGAATGAGGGGAACATCAAGCTCATTTGAAATTATGTGGGCCATGGTGGTTTTTCCAAGACCGGGGGGACCATAGAGAAGCACATGATCAAGAACATCCTGCCTTTTCCCTGTTGCTTCAACCGCAATCTGAAGAGTCTCCACCACCTGTTTTTGCCCTATATACTCAGAAAAATTCCTGGGTCTTAAGTCAAAAAACAGGTGTTTTTCTTCAGTATCATCTTCAGGACCTGACTGGTTTTTATCATCCATTGTTTTATTAATTGCCCGGTTTTTTGGTCCCACGGTAAACCTCTTCAAAAAGCTCCTCAGGGGTAGAAAGTGCCCTGTTTCGTTCCAAAGCAGCTGAAACCATTTTCACTGCTTCGGATCTTCCATGCCCTAACTGTTTTACCAGGACGTCAATGACCTGTTTGCTGAAATTTTCCGGTGCTCCGGCAGGTTCATTCCCGGCTTCCATCATCAAGGCAAATTTACCGACCTTGCCATTAAGCTCTGAAATAATCATGTTTGCTTTGCGGTTGCCGACCCCCTTTAATTTTTTAATTGTCTCAACATCACGTTCTTCTATGGCACGGGCAATTACAGGCACAGGCAGGGTAAAAGCCCGCGAGGCCATAACAGGACCAATATCCTTCACTTTGAGCAGAAGCTCAAAGAATTCCTGTTCGATTTCAGTTGTAAAACCAATAAGCGATGGTTTGGGCTGCTGGACGGTTTGATGATAGGAAATAAACAGTTCAACAGAGTCCTCGTTTTTTCCTCTCTGCTGAAAAGCCTGCCATACAATTTCCGGCAGTAGTATCTCATATCCGATTCCATCGGTAAGAACAACAATCCGCCCTTCATGCGCCCTCATCAGCCGGCCCTTAATGTACCTTATCATTGCCTCTGTGCCTGGTTTATTGTTGCAAAGACTTTTCTTATAAAAAATAATAATATTTACTTCATATCATCTTTTGTTAGCCAAACGTTACGGGTTGAAATATTTTTTAACTCGCAACCCGCAACTCGTAACCCATCAACCCGTTTTCCTCTGTGCCTTATCCAATTCCTCTCGCGCATGAATGCGCTCCTACATTCTGTTTTGCTCTAATCCTTTGTCCCTCTGTTCTCACCACACATAGTAACCTTTTCTGGAGAGACCAATAACCGCAAGAGCCGCGGCATCTGATGCATGGTCGGGTTTTATCTCCTCCTTTACACCTAAAACTCTTTTTACTGCCATGTTCAGCTGGACTTTTGTTGCCCTGCCATTACCGGTAAGACAGCTTTTGACTTCAGTCGGACTGATTTTGATTACTTCAATGCTATTATTCTGGGCAGCAAGACAGATCACTCCCCTGACTTCACCCAGCTGTATGGCTGCTTTGGGAAACTTGTCAAGGACATATACATCCTCCATAACAATCATAACAGGCTGACATTTTATGATCAATTCATCAACATTGTTAAAAATAATCTGAAGTCTTTTCGGCAGGGAAAACTTTTTTGATGTTTTGAAAGAGCCCCAGTCAACAAGGGCTCCTCCTCTTGCAGTTGTACCAATAACAGCATAACCGGTTGCTGCAAGCCCCGGATCAATTCCAAGTCCGATATGACTGTATTCCATATCCCATTCTTTTTCAGTGATCACCTTTTATCTGTTAATCTTTTCAGAAACAGAAGTTACGTTGTCAGATCGCCCTGCCGATAAAATTCTTCTATAACTCCCTCTGCTTTTTTGAGGTGTTCGTCAGGAACAAGTATAATTCCCCAGCCTTTTTGAGGAATAAATATACCATTAAAAGAAGTATCGTGGAAGCTCCGCACCAGAACAGGAATGCCTTCTTTTTCAAGCGCATCCTTCACAGTATCAGCCTCGAACTGGTTCTCAACTGTTTTTACTTTTACAAAGAATTCCCTGTCCTCTGTTTTTTTCTTGGCAACACTCTTTTGCCAGACCTGCTCGCTGACAAGAGCTTCATCACATTCAGAACATCTGTCAATATCATCAAAAAATTCTGCTCCGCATTTTAGACAATAATTCATTGTTTGCTTCCTCTCACTTAAAAGTTATTTCCAGAACCGAATAACTTCTCAGGCCACCAGGTGTCTTTACCTCAACATAATCACCAACTTCCCTGCCAATCAGGGCTCTTGCAATAGGTGAACTGATAGAGATTTTCCCCTGTGCCACATCGGATTCTTCAGCACCAACAATCTGATAAGACACCTCACCTCCCCTGTCTTCATCTTCAAGCATCACAGTAGCGCCAAACACCACTTTGTCTGATGAGATCGTGCTTGGGTCAATTACTTTTGCATTGGAAAGGTTTTGCTCAAGATCCCTTATCTGTTTTTCAACAAATACCTGCTTTTCCTTTGCAGCATCATATTCCGCATTTTCAGACAGATCGCCATGTGCAGCTGCCACCTGAATCTCTTTAATAACCTGCTGCCTGTCAAAAGACTTAAGCTTCCGAAGCTTTTCACGTAAATTATGATATCCCTGTTTAGTAATTACCATATTGCTCATTATTGCAGTTCCCTGTAAATATTATCATTTCTAAAAGCTAAGGATAGCCACTGTCTGCCAATTGCTGTGACAGTTCTATATAGTGCCTGAACGAAAACCCCTGATTCAGGTTAAAATCTTATCAATAATTTTCTGTAGGAGCGCCTTCAGGCGCGATATTACGCAGCAACAGGTCTGTTTTTCGCGGCTAAAACCGGCTCCTACATACGCCGCGCTAACAAAAAACAGGGTTTCCGTTCAGCC
>JAJRXD010000075.1 GCA_024276465.1 Deltaproteobacteria bacterium | reverse complement strand
TGGAAACATTATAATTTCTGTAATTATATTAGCCTTTTCTTGCTTTTAATATACATTATTAATAAACTTTTTGCAATGTCTAATCTACATAATTTGCAATTTAGAGGCTGTGGGGGATTATTTCTCAGCTATTTTCTGTGCGATTATGGCCAGGGCATGATGAACGTTCATAGATTTTTTGAACCCTGACATTGGAATAAAAACCGCATGGTCACAGCATCGACGAATGGCTGAAGCTATACCATAGGCTTCGTTTCCCAGAACCAGTATGCATTCCTTTGGCGCTTCCCACTTATTGACAGGCACAGCTCCTCTATCATTTTCAACGGCTATTACAGGGACTTCAGAATGCTTAAGGTATGAAAGCAGGTCCGGCTCATATTGAACAGGAATCCACTGCTCACAGCCCCTTGCAGCTTTTCTGAGTTGCGGATGGTCCAGCCTCAGTCACTCGGAACAGTGAATCATCCCTTTAAAAGAAAAATTGTCAAGAATTCGCAGTATTGACCCGACATTATAGGGGCTCCGAATCTGATCAACAGCCACCTCCACCTCAAATTCAGGCTGCCAGGAGACAGAGATGTCAATGCTGGCAGGCTGCTCCGATGCAGAGCTGAATCTGGAGTGGAACGTCATGTATTCAGCAAGGGCCTCCTTTTCGGAAAGCCATTCGGGGGGGGTGTAGCAGTCCAGATCAGCCCAGGACTGAAGCTTTTTGTAGCGGTTGTAAAAACTTTTGACATCTCCTGTGGAGAGGGCTTTTCTGGCCAGAGAGGAGAGAAGTTCGTGCTGTCTGCGGGAAGAAAGCTTTAAGAATTTATGTTTTCCAATGGTGTTAGCGGACTTTTCCATTTTTAAGAACATGGGTTTTGACAGGCAAACCGTTTATTGTGCATGGTTGATTGTCAAACATCAGCAGACCATTTTCAATTCGCAGGGGCGCGGCTTTAAACTCCTCAATGGTGATCTCTGAAGGATTGACCTCCTGATCACCCACTGCAACCACCTGTCCGGGTTTAAAAGGGCTGCAGTCAGGCAACTCCATTTTATTGCGCTTTTCACAGACAAGCACCATTCCAAGAGACCTGACACCCCGTATTTCAGCTGGTTTCAGGTTTGCCAGTACAATGACCATGCGATTCATCAGCTGCTCCGGAGAGTAGTGATTTACAAGGCCGGCAACAATGCAGCGGGGGCTGTCCTCCCCAATGTTTACGGTAAGATGATAAAGCCTGTCGGAAGCAGAATGCTTTTTAACTTCGATGATTTGTCCTGCCTTTAATTGAAGTTTTCCAAAGTCGGGTTGTTCACCGCTGAATTTTTTTCTGAAATTTTCCGCTAATCTGGCATCAAGTTTGGGAAATAAAATTTCCGGGTTGCCTATGGTGTGGCCATCCAGCCCCTTGAAGGCACCTGTGAGCGACCATTGCAAATCGCTTAAGTTCAACATGGCAATGATTTTAGAGGAGGTTTCGGGCATAAAAGGTTCAAGCGCTACTGCAATGCTGCGCACCAGATATACCAGCAGAGAAACCGTTGAATGGGCGTGCACAGGGTCTGTTTTTACTTTGTCCCAGGGCGCCATGTCCTGAAAAAATTTGTTTCCCATGTTGCCGATTGATAAAATCATTCGGAGACTTTCGCGAAGCCTCACAGCTTCCAGTGCCCCGGTCAGATCGCTGAATTCCTTTTCGCACTGTTCCACAAAATCAATGTGTATGGCTGAAAGAGAGAAATCCCTGATCTCTCCGTTAAAGTTTTTTTTGAGATAAACCAGTGTTCTGTTCACAAGGTTGCCGATGTTGTCTATAAATTCAGAGTTAACTTTCTCGAAGAAGTCCTGCCAGTTGAAGGTCGAGTCGTTTTTTTCAGGTCTGTTTGCAAGAAGATAAAAGCGCCACAAGTCAACAGGTATTCCTGTTTTTTTCACATCGTCCCCGAACACCCCGATGTTTATGGACTTGGAAAATTTGGTGTCTTCGTAATTCAGGTATTCTGTACTGTTAATATGGTGCAGCATGGTCCAGTTTTTGCCTGTTCCAAGAAGAGAAGCAGGAAAAATCACAGTATGAAACGGGATGTTGTCTTTTGCCATGAACTGGTAAAGCCTGGTCTCCTCAGGATTCTGCCACCAATCCTTCCAGTTTTTGCGATCCCTGGCAGTTATGGATATATAACCGATTGGAGCATCAAACCATACATAAAAAACTTTTTTTTCATAGCCAGGCTTCGGAACCGGAATTCCCCAGGTCAGATCCCTTGTAATAGGCCTGGCCTGAAGCCCTTTTTCAAGCCAGCTGATTGTAGTCTTAACTGCATTGCGGGTCCAGTTGCCATTTTCCCAGGACTCCCTGGCCCAGTCTGCCAGCTTCTCCTGGATCAGGCCGAGTTCAAGATAGAGGTGGGAAGTTTCCTTCAGCACAGGTTCGTTTCCGCAGATTTTGCACTTTGCAGAGAGCAGGTTTTCGGGCTCAAGCAGCTTGCCGCACTGATCGCACTGATCGCCCCGGGCATTTTCAAAACTGCAATAAGGACAGGTGCCTTCCACGAAGCGGTCTGCCAGAAAAATGTTGTCTTTTTCACAAAAGGTTCGCTGGGAGGTATGCTCTGAAATCAGCCCGTTTTGTTCCAGATCCCTGAAAATGCTCTGTGCAATCTGTGTTTGCGTCTCTGTTGATGTCCTGCCGAAGATATCAAAAGAGATATTGAAATCCTTATAAATTGACTTGTGAATTTCATGGTATTTATCGCAGACCTGCCTTGGTGAAATGCCCTCTTCCCTTGCCCTGTTTTCTGTGGCGGTTCCGTATTCATCTGTTCCGCAGACATAAAGGGTCTCATATCCCCGGGAACGGCAGAATCTTGCATAAGCATCGGCTGACAAAACACATCCGATAATATTTCCTAAATGCGGGACATTGTTAACATAGGGTAATGCTGAGGTTATCAGTTTTTTCATCTAAGTAATCTGATTCACAATACTAAGGCGACATTTTTATTTTTTTATTACTGTAGGAGCGCATTTATGCGCGATTGACCGTTAATATGAATCAATCACAATCGCGGCTAAAGCCGCTCCTACAAGCATAAATCTATTCAAAAAACAAAATAAACCTTCAAAAATCAGAGCAAGTGTAGCTGTAGTAATAAGAGTTTATTTTTTTTAGTCCAATAAGTATAGAATAAGTGCTTATATGTGTCAATGGAAAGAGCCGGAATCAACGCGGGCAATGGCAAAGTCTGAAAAAAGAGATGTTTTATCCCTCCATAATCAATTATCCACTTTGGATAAATTTTCTATAATGCCTGTCATTTGGTCCTGCGTTGCTGCAAGGAAGGCTCTTTTTCTTAATGGTTTTATGTTTTTGAATCCTCTGGTGTACCAGATAAAATATTTTCGAAAAGTTACAGCTCCGTTTTTTTCTCCATAATAATCACAGCATAAATTCAGATGCCTTGTCATGACAGTTTTTATCTCCTTTAAGTCCGGGTCAGGCAACAGCATGCCCTTTTCAAGAAAACTATCTGTTTGTCTGAATATCCAGGGATTTCCAAGTGCCCCCCTTGCTATTCCCACACTGTCACAACCAGTTTCATCAAGCATTTTTTTTATCAGTTTTGGCGTGAGAGCATTGCCGCTGCCTATTACAGGTATGTCAAGCACATCCTTTATTTTTCTGATAACCTGATAATTAACTTCTCCACCATATCCCTGCTCCCGTGTTCTTCCATGGATCCACAAAAGTTTTACTCCCGCATCCTGAGCATTAAGCGCTACGTTCAGTGCATTAACAGATGACGCATCCCACCCGGCGCGTATTTTCAGTGAAACCGGCACGTCAGAATTGTCAACCATAACCCTGAGCAGCTTGCCTAACCTGTCGGGTTCCTTCAGCAGGCTTGCTCCCTCCCCCCTGCTTGTCACTTTTCTCACAGGGCAGGCAGCATTAAAGTCTAAAACATCAAACTGGTATTGCCCTGTAATTTCAAGGGCACGCTTCAGAATATCCGGATCATTTCCAAGCAGTTGAATCCCTAACGGTCTGTCAGAGGGGATTGTTGAGAGCATTTTTTCTGTATTTTTATTCTGATAAACAAGGGCTCTTGCGCTGATCATTGGTAAAAACGCAAAACTGCATCCCAGACCGCGGTTTATCATACGAAAGGGTAAATCACTTACTCCTGCCAGAGGAGCAAGAATGCATGTAGAGGATAGGATTGTGCTTTTGGTGTTATCCATATGAAATTTTTAAAAACAACATTTTTTAACCCTGATTTTGCAGCAGGTTTCCACAGAAAAATCAATTTACCTTGCTAATGACATAGTACATATGATAAAAAGTTGTGTCTGAAAATACTTCTAATCACGTAAAAAAGGACTATAAACCAAATGTGCATGACTTACAACCCCCGGGAAATTGAAGAAAAGTGGCAGAAGTGCTGGGAAGAAAATAAAACATTTAAAGCAACTGAAGATACTGGCAAAGAAAAATATTACCTGCTTGAAATGTTTCCCTATCCCTCAGGCCGTATCCACATGGGGCATGTAAGAAACTATACAATTGGCGATGTCGCGGCCCGGTATAAGCGCATGAAAGGCTATAATGTACTGCACCCCATGGGATGGGATGCATTCGGGATGCCCGCTGAAAATGCGGCAATCCAGAGCAAAACCCATCCTGCAAAATGGACCTACAGCAATATTGATATTATGAGGCAACAGCTTAAAAGGCTGGGATTCAGCTATGACTGGGACAGGGAATTTGCGACCTCTGATCTTCAGTACTACAAATGGGAACAGTGGCTTTTTATCAGGATGTATGAAAAGGGGCTGGCTTATCGAAAAAAGTCATATGTGAACTGGTGTGCGACCTGTCAAACAGTGCTGGCAAATGAACAGGTTGAAAACGGCCTGTGCTGGAGGTGTAAAGATGAGGTTTCACAGAAGGAACTTTCACAGTGGTTTTTACGTATTACAAAATATGCAGGTGAGCTGCTTGATTCACTTGGGGGTCTGGCAGGCTGGCCTGAGCGTGTTGTCGCCATGCAGAAAAACTGGATTGGCAGAAGTTACGGAACTGAAATAAATTTTCAGATTGAAGGTTCTGAGGATCAAATCACTGTTTTCACAACACGCCCTGATACACTCTACGGCGCAACTTTTATGAGCATTGCTCCTGAAAATCCCCTTGCTGTTAAACTTTCCGGTGGAACCGAATATGCCGGAAGGGTTAAAGCCTTTATTGATAAGGTTTTAAAGCAGGACAGGACTGTACGGTCATCTGAAGATCTTGAAAAGGAGGGCGTGTTTACAGGTGCCTACTGTATAAATCCTGTTACAGGATACAGGATGCCCGTATATGCAGCAAATTTTGTTCTTATGGAGTACGGGACAGGAGCAGTAATGGCAGTGCCTGCCCATGATCAAAGGGATTTTGAGTTTGCAAAAAAATACGGGCTTGAGATAAAAGTTGTTATCCAGCCTGAAAACAGCGAGCTTAAGCCTGAAGCCATGACAGAAGCATTTGTTGATGAAGGCATACTTGTTAATTCAGGACAGTTTAATGGTCAGAAAAACACCGATGCTGTTAATGCAATTTCCGGTTATCTTGAAAACCGAAAACAGGGGGGCAGGGCGGTTAATTACCGTTTAAAGGACTGGGGAATTTCCAGGCAGCGCTACTGGGGTAATCCCATTCCCATTATTTACTGTGATTCCTGTGGAACTGTTGCTGTGCCGGAAAAAGATCTGCCTGTTGTGCTTCCCGAGGATATTTTACTGGAAGTTCCGGGCCGTTCACCTCTGGCTGAGTGCAGGGAATTTGCAGATACGACCTGTCCCGAGTGCGGGAAACCTGCTCTGCGCGAAACCGACACCATGGACACCTTTGTTGAGTCGTCATGGTATTTTGAACGGTATGCATGTCCTGACTTTGACGACGGGCCTCTTGATGCATCCAGGGTAGACTACTGGATGCCTGTTGACCAGTACATAGGCGGTATAGAACATGCAGTTCTTCACCTTCTTTATGCCCGTTTTTTTTCAAAGGTCCTGCGTGATCTTGGACTGTCATCTGTTGATGAGCCTTTTACCAACCTTCTCACCCAGGGGATGGTCTGCATGGAAACCTATCGATGCGAGTCTTGCGGCTGGCTGTACCCGGAAGAGGTGGAAAACAGCCTGTGCCGGAAATGTGGAAAAAATGCCCTGGCCGGAAGAGTGGAAAAAATGTCAAAATCAACAAAAAATGTGGTTGACCCTGAAAATCTTATTAAAAAATATGGCGCTGATACTGCCAGGCTTTTCTGTCTTTTTGCAGCACCTCCTGAAAAGGGTCTTGAATGGAGCGACAAGGGTGTAGAGGGCTGCTACAGGTTTTTGCAAAGGCTGTGGCGTCTTGTTGCCGAAAACCAGGAACTGTTTAAAGATGTTGTGTCTGTTGATCGGTACGGGGCAGATGACAGCGACGTGAAAGATCTGAGAAGAAAAACCCATGAGACCATAAAAAAGGTTACCGGGGATATTGAGAAAAGATTCCATTATAACACTGCAATCAGTGCTGTCATGGAGCTTGTGAACCTGCTGTACCAGTTTGATGTAAAGAAGGGCAACAGGCTTTTTCGCATTTCAGCGTTCAGGGAAGCTGTTGAGGCAGCAGTGTTGCTCCTGTCTCCCATGGTTCCACACATTTGTGAAGAGATGTGGAAACAGATGAAAAACAGTGGAACAATAACAGATGCCCCTTGGCCTGTATTTGATCCTCAGGTTGCAAAAGCAGAAACAGTAGAGATCGTTATTCAGGTAAACGGAAAAGTCAGGGGTAAAATCATGGCAGAAGCTGATATGTCCAGGGACGAGGTTCAAACAAAGGCCCTTGAATGTGAGCAAATTCAGCAATGGATTGATGGCAAAAAAATTAACAAAGTTATAGTTGTTCCTGGAAAGCTTGTCAGTGTTGTAGTGCAAAAATGAAATTATTTAAAAAAAATATTTTTATAATATCAGCCCTTGTTTTTGTTTCCATGATATTTTTCAGCTGTGGCTATCGCCTTGCAAGGCCTTCAAACCCCCTTCTCGAGGATATTAAAACTATTGCCATCCCTTACTTTAAGAATAAAACATTTGAGCCTGAAGTGGAGACAATTTTTACTTATGCCTTTGTAAATGAGTTTATTGAAAGCAGGAGGCTTCAGGTTGTCAGTATTGAAAATGCTGATGCAGTACTTTACGGAACAGTAAGAAAATTGTATGATGACACAATCGCATACAACCGTGACGGCAAAACAATGGAATATCGCACATTTGTTACACTTGATGTTGTCCTTGAGGAACGCTCAAGTGGAAATGTCCTGTGGAAAAGAAAAAAGATGATGCACAGCGAGGAATTTCCTGTGGGTGACCGTATAGAAATGTCAGAAGCAGCAAAAAGGGCTTCACTGAAAACGATTGCCGAGGACCTGGCAGAAAGAGTTCATGACAGCATTATGCAGGGATTTTAGATGTATCCTGAGGAGCTTAAAAAAAATATTTCCAAAGGGAATATATCCCCTCTCTATTTTTTTTACGGTGAAAATACCCATCTTATAGATAAGGCCATCCTGAATATAATATCCTCTCTTTTTCCCTCTCGAAGCCCTGAACTCGATCTGAATTATTTTGATGCGCAGACACACGCACCTTCTGAAATCATACAGTCAGCGAACACTGTGCCATTTGTCTCCAGAAAAAGACTGGTGGTGGTTAAACGGACACAGGCTTTTAAAGATGCCCAGTGGAAAATTTTCCAGAGCTTTTTTTCCAAACCCTCGGCCTGTTGCTGCCTGGTGTTGATTTCTGAAAACCAGGGTTTAAAAGGCAAACTTCTGAAAATTTTCCAGAAAAACGGTGTAATGGTATCCTTTGCAAACCCCAAAAGCAAAAATCAGATAAAAGAGTTTATTATGTCAGGTTTTGACAGATTTGGGAAAAAGATCAGTGCTGATGCATTGAACTATTTTGCTGATAATATTGGAGGGGATGCCCTGACAATTACAAGTGAGCTGGAAAAAACCGCCCTTTTCTGCAGAGAAAAGAAGTTAATTGATGTTGAGGACCTTGAGGCAATCCTGTCCGGAGGACATACAACAACTGTTTTCAACCTGGTTGATGAAGTTGGACGCGGCAATATTGAAAGGTCCCTGCTGTTTTTAAACAATCTTCTTGCAGACGGGGTGCATCCCCTTGTCATCATTAAAATGATTACCCGTCAACTCAGGCTCATCAGCAGAGCTGGTGAAGGGGTGAGCAGGGGGGACTCGGCTTTGGCCATTGGTAAAAAGTTGAATTTAAGATATGATAATTTAATCAGGGGAATTATTCTGCAATCTCGCGGATGGACAGCTGTAACCCTTGGCAGGGCTTTTGAGGAAGTTTTCCAGTCAAATTTTTTGATTAAATCAAGCCGGATAAACAGCAGGGTTATATTGGAAACCCTTGTTTTCAGGCTTATTGGTTTCAGGGATCAGGCGTCTGCCTGAACAACGGCATTGACTTTTTTCGCAAGTCTTGAGATCTTTCTGGCTGCAGTATTTTTTTTGATAATGCCCTTTGAGGCGGTTTTTGATATTATGGCTGTTGTCTGAGACAGAGTCTTTTGAATTTGTTCTTTTTCCCTGGTTTCTATCTTTCCCAGTAGCGACTTAACTGCTGTTTTCATTCTGGATTTTGACGATTTATTCCTTTTTTGCCTTTCCTTACTCTGTCGATGTCTTTTTACAGCGGATTTATGCGTGGCCAATATATATCTCCTTTGAAATTAATTAATTTACAGAACTAACTATGATAACCTGTTTATTTTTTTTGTCAAGGAATTTCTTAATATGGAAAATTTTATTATACACACTATTTTCCCTACACCCCTTGGATGGTGCGGAATTGTGAAAGCAGGGACAGATTTAATAAGAATTTTTCTTCCTGAGTCCAAAAAATCAGCCATCAATGCAAAAATAAGGCTGTTCTATCCCTGTTCTGTTCCTTTAAAAACCCCCTTTTTTGAGGAAATAAAAGAATTAAAAAAATATTTTTCAGGTGTCATGACAAATTTTTCTTTTAACCTGAATTTTTAACGTGCAACATTATTTCAAAAAATGGTATGGTCTGAGACAGGAAACATACCATGGGGTGAGGTAAGATCTTACGGCTGGGTTGCAGGAAGGATTAAAAATCCGAAAGCTGTTCGCGCTGTTGGTAATGCTCTGGGAAGAAATCCCCTTCCAATAATTATTCCCTGCCATCGGGTAATAAAAGAAAGCGGAGAACCGGGGGGATTTTCAGCACCCATGGGAACTGATTTGAAGGCAAAGCTGTTAAGGCTGGAGGGAGTAAATTTATCCTGAGCTGAGCGATATTCCAGATAAAGACAGTAAGAGTAACAGCATTTCACTCATTCTCAGCAGACATCCATGTCTGCTTCCGAGGTAAGCATTACGCTTCATCATCCATGTGAAGCTTATGTAATGCTTAAATCCGTTCAATGCTGTTACACTAAATGTTTTTGTTAAATTATGTTTTTTTAGAATCGCTCAATTTGATGAAGTCGTCAATTTAGGTTTATAAGATTTCAGGGAAGACCATACATAATATGACACACAAAAGCATTGAATGGAATTCTGTGGAAAGAGAAGCCACAGAATTATTGAGCAGGTATCTGCAGATAAATACTACCAATCCACCCGGAAACGAGACTGAGGGCGCAAAGTTTTTAAAAGAAATTCTGGAGAAAGAGAAAATATATTGCGACATTTATGAATCCTCCCCTGGCAGGGGAAACCTTATTTCAAAATTTACCGGCAGGAACACCATCCCTGAAATTATTCTGCTCCACCATATAGATGTTGTTCCTGCAGAAGAAAAAAAATGGAGCCGTCCCCCTTTTTCAGGCCAGGTGATCGACGGGGAGATATGGGGCAGGGGTGCGGTTGACTGTAAATCCCTGGGCATTATGGAATTGATGGCATTTATTCTTTTAAAGCGCAGCGGGTTGTTTCCTGAAAAGCATATTGTTTTTGCAGCTACTGCTGATGAGGAGGCAGGCGGGAAGTGGGGAGTCCCGTGGCTGATGGAGAATTACCCTGACAAACTGAAAACAAGGTTTGTTATTAATGAGGGGGTGGGGCTGGGACTTAACACTGAGACAGGCAACTTCTGCTTTTGCCAGGTGGCTGAAAAAGGAGTATGCTGGATAAGGATACATTTTGAGGGAAAACCAGGCCATGGGTCCCAGCCGCATGATAATAACTGTGTTGTTGACATGGCAAGGGCAATTGATGCGCTGGCAAGCCACAGGTTTAAAGTCTGCATAACCGGACCTGTGAAACATTTTATCTGCATGCTTGCTTCTGAGCAGAACTTTATGCCTGAAGAGGAATTTCTGGGATTGACAGACCAGAATCTCAGCAGCAATGTGCTTGAAAAAATTCCGGAAAAAAAACTCAGTCAGATACTTTCCGCCATGTTGAAAAATACTGCTGTTCCTACGGTGACATGCTCAGGGAGCAAAACTAACGTGATACCAGGTGAATGTTATTGCGAAGTGGACTGCATAATACTTCCAGGCTCAACTTCAGAGGAGCTTTTGGAAATTATAAATGAGGTGTTAACAGACAGAGGCTGTCGAAATTTCTCTATTGAAATTAACGGGCAATCACTTGCCTCTGAGTCTCCTGTTGATACACCCCTGTACAATGCCCTTGAAAAGGGCTTCAGGAAAAACGATCCCAGGGCAAAGGTGATTCCCTACATGTCAACCGGTGCTACGGACTCCAGGTTTTTCAGGGAAAAAGGTATCCCTGCATACGGGGTTCAAATGATATCTTCTGTTGAGTCTGCTGAAGGGATACACGGGCACAATGAACATATCAGTAGTGAACATATTATAACGGGGATAAAAATCCTGCATGATACAATAAAAGAATTCTGCACATAATCCGGGATAGTAAAAGGAGGAACAGATTTTAAAATGAGTAAGGAAAAAAGCGTGCGTTTAACCGCATATTCACATAAAGCAGGCTGAGCAGCTAAACTGAGTCCAGGGTTCCTGGACGATATTCTCTGCGGACTCCACCCGCTTAAAAGCCCCAACCTTATTATCGGGCTGGAGATGCCTGACGATTGTGCAGTCTATAAAATTAATGAAAGTACTGCAATTGTTCAGACTGTTGATTTTTTCACTCCTGTTGTGGATGACCCCTTTGTTTTTGGCCAGATTGCAGCAGCCAACTCCCTCAGCGATATATACGCAATGGGAGCAGACCCTGTTACTGCCCTTAATTTAGTGGGTTTTCCTGTTGAAAAGATAGACAAAGGTGTCTTAAAAGAGATACTCCGGGGGGGGATGGACAAAATGGCAGAAGCCGGTGTCTGCCTTGTTGGCGGCCACAGCATTGACGATCAGGAGATAAAATATGGTCTTGCAGTAACAGGGCTTATTCATCCGGAAAAAATTTTGACAAAGCAGGGTGCCAGAACCGGCGATGCAGTATTAATTACAAAACCGCTTGGAATGGGAATTATTTCCACAGCACTTAAAGCTGATATGGCCTCTGCTTCATCTGTCCGGGACATTACGCGCGCAATGACTACGTTAAACAAAACAGCTGCAGAGGTTGTTAAAATGGCCGGGGTTCATGCCTGCACTGACATTACCGGTTTTGGATTAGCCGGGCATGCAATGGAGGTTGCACGGGCAAGCAAAAGGGCAGTTTTATTTCATTCTTCGTCTATTCCTGTTTTCAGGGAGGCCGTTGAATATGCTTCGATGGGACTTGTTCCCGAGGGCGCGCGCAGCAACAGCAAATTCTATGAATCTTCTGTTGTGTTCAGGGAAAATATTTCTCCTGAAATGAGAGATATAATTTATGACCCGCAGACATCAGGGGGACTTTTTTTTACAGTTGATCCCGCAGTTATGGATGATCTTATTGAAGAATGTAAAGCAAAGGGGGTCAGTGTTTTCCATGTTGGAGAGGTCCTGGATGCCCCGCCGGGGAAGATAATTATTGACAGATAAATAATTGATTTTTGGAGAAAAAATGGTTGACAGGATTGAAGGTGTTTTTCTTCTGGAAAAAGAGGCAAAAATAGGAACCGGGCATACTGAAAGAAAGGTTAAACAGAACATGTATTGCCTGGCAAAGCAGATCAATGACAATGAAATAGAGGTTCGCTTTCTTGGTGCAGATGATGCGCCCTCAAATGTTGTGGAAAAAATTCCAAAGGAAAAGTTTATACATGACTTCATCTTCCAGCCCTATTACTTTGAGCAGAAGAAAGCTGAAAAGCAGAAAAAGACAAATAAAGCAATTGCCACTGCTGAGGAGCATGTCAAGCGAAACGAGCTTTACAGTGCAGAGTATGAATATAAAAATGCATTGAAGTTTGATGAAAAGAACTTAAGGGCAAATTTCGGAATCGGCAATGTTTACCTTAAGATGGGAGAGAAGGACAAGGCCAGGGATATATTTATAAAGGTTTCAAAAATTGGTGCAATTTTTGAAGAAAAAAATAAACATTTTTTCAATGAGTGTGGAATCCAGCTGAGGAAACATGAGCTTTATGATGAGGCAATTGAATACTACAAAAAAGCACTGAAGGTTGCCCCAAAAGACGAAAACCTTTGCTTTAATCTTGCCAGAGCCTTTTTTGAAAAAGGTGACTTGGAAGAGGCCAGGGAGTGTATTTATAAAGCTATTTCCATTAATCCGGACTATCAGGAGGGCAAGGCATTCCTTGATTATATTGCTCAAAAGGCAAACAAATAGTGTGGGGCTCTTCAGACACTATACTGCATATTGATTTAACAGCTGTCTCGGGTACTCAGAAGCATGAATTTTTACCATCCTGTTGTCATGGAAGACAGAAACAGGAACCAGCTCATCTGCCTGAGCATCGCTGTATTGAACACAGATTGACGCTGCAAATTTGACGACTTCATCTTCTGCACTGCATGGGATGAGAACTACTGGTCCGGGGATCTCCTCAATGGTAATGATTATGTCTTCTTCCTCACTTAAAGACAGTATTTTTTCATTTTCTTTTTCATTTCTTCCAACAATGATTTTTACAGCATCACTTATCCGCAGATGCCTTCCAACGCTCAGAAGTTCAAAATCCCGTTTTGATTTTTTGTCTTTGCTGTTCAGAAGATCCCTGAGGCGGTTACTGAAGGATGAGTCTGTCAGCAGGCATCCGCCGGCCGGATTGGGGTAACATGTTATTCCGAACCTGCGGGCAAGTTCTATCTGGGGCTTTCTGGACCGCCCCCGGATGTCAAGCAGTTTTTCCCTGGCCACAATCCCCTGCTTTTCAGGTTCAGTGACAGGAAGCAGGCGGGCACTCAGAGGGCGGATAATAAAATCTTCAAAGCCGGACTCCCTGGCAACAATTTTAAGGGAGTTCATGTTCTGCGACATGGGTCTTTCCCCTAACACTTCTCCTGAGAAAAGAAAATCTGCCCCTGTTTTTTCCATGAAAAGGCCTGCATGCCTGAACATTAGTGCATGGCAGTCAATGCACGGATTCATATTGTTCCCGTACCCATGCCTGGGGTTTTTGAGCATTTCAAGGTGAGTCCCGGTAATATCAATCAGGTGGAGAGGAACTTTGAGCTGTTTTACAGATTTTTCTGCTGTTTCAGGTCCGAAAAAAGGAGTTACAAAGGAGATGACCTCAATGTGCAGATTCTGTTCCTGCAGTATTCTGACAGCCAGAATGCTGTCAAGCCCCCCTGAAAAAAGACCTATACCAGTAACCATTGAACTATTCCCATGCATGATGTTTTTATTTGATCTGAAACCCTGATCCTTTGCTCTGACTACATATAATGCCATGAAAAAAAACAGCGTCAATAAATTAATGAACAGTGAATTTTCTTGACACAAATTAAAGCTCTTAATAAGATGAAAAAAATCAAGCAGGAGAAATTTTACGTGGAAGATAAAATTGTAAGCGAGTTTTTTGAAGAATCCTCAGCCCTTCTTTCGCAGTGCAGCGAAGAACTGCCATCACTGCTGTGCCGGATTGCAGAAGAGACAATATCCTGTTTTGAAAAGGGGGGCAAACTTCTTGTTTTTGGAAATGGCGGCAGTGCATCCCAGGCACAGCATTTTGCTTCAGAGCTTGTAAACAAGCTTGCTGTTTACAGAAAACCCCTTCCTGCAATTGCCCTTACTACTGACTCTTCAATCCTTACAAGCATAGGTAATGACAGTGATTTCAGCGATATTTTTTCCCGCCAGGTCGAGGCTCTGGGACAAAAAGGTGATGTGGCGTGGGGCATAAGCACGAGTGGAAATTCTGAAAATGTTATCAAGGCTGTCAACACTGCAAAAAAGACCGGACTTCTCACAATATGTTTTACAGGTCAGGTGGGGAATAAACTTTCAAATATTGCTGATATTTCCCTTAATGTTCCTTCAGAAAATACCGCCAGAATACAGGAGGTGCATCTGTGTTCCGGCCACGCACTTTGTGAACTTGTGGAGGCACATTTTCTTTCAAAAAATTCATAAAAACTAAATTTTCCCGGCAGGAGGTAAAAATGCAGCGGAAGGTAATAATTTCTTCAGACAGGGTTGAAGTTAAGGGCATGCTTTCTGATTCAGCAACAGCAGATGCCATATGGAACAAACTGCCATTCACATCAGAAGTGAACACATGGGGTGATGAGATTTATTTTACGGTACCTGTCAGGACAGCCCTTGAGGACAGCGCCAGGGAGGTTGTTGAAAAAGGAGACATTGGATACTGGCCTTCAGGATCTGCTTTCTGTATTTTTTTCGGGCCAACTCCGGTAAGCAGGCAGGGGGAAATAAGAGCAGCAGGCAAGGTGAATGTATTCGGGAAGATTGAAGGAGATACCTCTGTATTAAAGGAAATCGCACAGGGAAGTAAAATAATTGTTAAAAAGGAAGATTAATGAATGGTTTCCGCAGGGGCTTTATTGTTTTTTTATCTACAGGAGCCTTCAGCGGTTATGCCCCTGTAATGCCCGGCACAGCTGGTACTGTTGCCGGCGTTTTTTTTTATCTGCTCCTTTCGCACTTCCATCTTCCTGTTTATCTTTTATTAACCGTTCTGTTTATTTTTTTTTCTATTCTGATATCAGACAAAGCTGAACATGTTTTCAGCAAAAAGGACCCTCCTGAAGTTGTTATCGATGAAATTGCCGGATATCTAATCACCATGGCAACTTTTTCTTCTGAATGGAAATATGTAATCGGCGGATTTGTTCTTTTTCGTATTATGGATGTTTTCAAACCATTTCCTGCAAACCGGATTAATGAAAAGGTAAAGGGTGGCTGCGGGATAGTGCTTGATGATGTTGTTGCAGGAGTGTATGCCAACCTGTGTCTGCAGGCTGCAAGAGTTTTCTTTTGAAAATGGCAGTTTATGATTGAAATAATAACCATTGGCGATGAGCTTATATCAGGCAGTACTGCTGATGAAAATGCCCGGTTTATTGGTGAGGCTTTAACCAGTCTGGGGCTCACGGTCTCTAAAATTACAACCGTGGGAGATGCGGTAGAGGATATTGAAAATGCCCTTGAAAGCATCCGGGGAGAAACCCGTTTTGTTCTTATTACCGGTGGTCTCGGACCTACTGAAGATGACAGGACAGCCCGGGCTGCTGCAAAAGCATTTGGCAGGAAACTTCTTTTAAACCAGGAGGCTTTTAATGCTTTGGAGGAGAAACTCGAAAAATTCGGCCGTACAGTTTCCATGGCAGGAAGAAAACAGGCAATGCTTCCGGAAAGGTCCAGGATTGTGCCTAATCCGGTTGGAACTGCCTGTGGCTTTTTAATTGAGGATGGCAAAAGGCAGTTTGTTTTTCTTCCAGGTGTCCCGGAAGAGGTCCGTGCAATAACTGAAAGCTTTCTTGCCGGACATCTGAAAACCTTCATGGGTTCAAAACAGGTCATTCTGAGCAGAACCCTTAAGGTGTTCGGGCTCTGGGAATCTGCAATTCAGGAAAGGCTCCAGGGTGCTCTGCCTGACAGGTCAACAGCCTCGCTTGCTTATTATCCCAAATATCCTGAAATAAGGTTGAAGATAAATGGCAGGGGAACTGATACGGCGCAGGTACAGAAAGACATCAGCAGGTTCCAGGAGATAATATATGAAAAAATCGGTGAATACATTTATTCTGACAAAGATGAGCTGCTGGAAGAGGTTGTCGGGTTCCTGCTTAAAAAAAACAGGGCAACCCTTGCTGTAGCAGAGTCCTGCACAGGGGGGCTTATTACTCACCGGCTTACAAATATTTCAGGAAGCTCACAATTTCTTGAACGCTCATTTGTAGTTTACAGCAACAGGGCCAAAGAGGAGCTTTTAAATATTCCTCAGGACATGCTGAGGGACTCTGGCGCTGTAAGTGAACCTGTTGCACGCTTTATGGCAAAAGCAGCAGGGGAGCTTTCAGGAACAACATACGGCCTGGCTGTTACAGGTATTGCAGGTCCGACCGGAGGCAGTGCGGAAAAGCCGGTTGGAACAGTTTTTATCGGAATCTCCTCTGCTTCTGATACCAGGGTCAGTCAGCATCTTTTTCATGGGAGCAGAGAAAGGATAAAATTAATGAGTTCTCAGGTTGCTTTAAACCTTTTAAGAAAAACCATTCTTGGCAAGACAAAACAATAAGTGATCCATTCTTATGGCTCTACAGCAACTTTCAGAAACAGATCGCCCCTGTATCCGGGTATCGTCTCTTTGCCAAGAACCTTTAACTTCAACATGGACCCTATATTTATTTATATCTTACATACCCACACATTCTTCAGGCAGTGCCTGAAGAATCTATTCGGTCAATTAAACCACATCAACCTATCCGGAAAAGACAAGGATATACAAACTGCTCCGCTGCTTTTATTTCATAATTTCACCTTTACCCACTTCACTGAGTTGATCAAAATAAAAGATTCTCTCAAACGGTCCTTTTATGAGCAGCAGGCTATTAAAGGCAACTGGAGCCCAAGAGAATTGAAACGCCAGATAGAGTCTTGTGCTCATGGAGCGGACCGGCTTTTCCAGGGATAAATCAACGCTGCTTGAAGCTGTCCGAAACAATCAAGATAATCTAAGTGTAGAAGAAACCATTCGCGACCCCTATGTGCTGGAATTTCACAGGATTTAAGGTGGAGGGTAAAAAGAACCACATGAAAAGACTATTTTATGTCTTTATCTCTCATGATGTTTATCGCTCCGTGAATAATAGCAAGAACATCTATTTGATCCGGTTTGATATGATAGATAATTCTGTACGGGCCTTCAATAACTTCCCGTATTTGTAGCATATCATACTCTGGGACAGAGCGACCGGATAATGGGTGTGAACCGATTTGTTGTGAGCGACGGGTCAATCGATCGACCATGCGTTTGGCATATTCCCGGGAATTTTGGGCAATATAATTATAAATGGCGTCAAGGTGTTTTTGTGAAGTGTCTGTCTAATGAACTTTCATTCCGATAATCCGTATTTTGTACGGATATCTCTGACATCTTTTGTTCTGCAATTATCGCTATCTGATAGACCTTCTTCAATTACTTGGTGAACATAAATTTCATAAATTAAATCATCCCAGGTAGAGTTTTCGGGCATCTTGTCTACAAGTTGGTGTGCCTGGTCTTTTGCAAATGTTGTTGACATATGATATAACTCCTAATTAAATAAAAAATTATAAATAAATTTTAACGTAAAAAACAGCAATCTGCAACAAAAAAACTACGTTGAAATGAACTAATAAATCCCAATTCAGACATTCACAGCATTCTGCTTTTGCCATAGATGTCACCATTATTCACTGTTCATTGGCTGACGGAATCGGTATTGTTTGCTCTTGGTGTATCAGAGAGGCAAAAAAGAGCCGTAGAGTTCGCCAGGAAGCACGGATCTATTACGAATTCAAAGTATCAGGAAGTGGTCGGCATAGCGAGGCGGACGGCTCACCGCGATCTGACGGACTTGGTTGACAAGGGCGTTTTTGAAAAGATCGGCACGACTGGAAAGGGAACTCGTTACGTCATCGCTAAAGGGGCCACGAAGGGGCCAAGGGGGCCATGACGTCTACGTTTTGTCATATTAAATGCAAAGGGGCCATATTGTCCGATAATACAGGTTTCAGGATGAGATAAGTTTATGACAGACAACGCCTACACTGAGAACTTCGGACCATGTATAAAGAGGAAGATATACGCTCAATTGTTGAAAAACTTTACGCAAACAATCAAAAAACAGACGCTGATGAAATTTGTAATGTCTACGGGATGAGAGGCAAAGAGTTGTTGAGGGATTTATATTAGAAAAATGTGTCTTATAAAGAGGGCTGATTTTAACAGCAAATACTTTAAATATGAAAATCCTCTATATTATTACAAGCACCAATGCGGGTGGAACAGAAAAGGCGCTTCTTGAGCTTATACGAAGGATTGACAGGGATGAATATGAAGTTTATGTCTGTTCCTTGAAAAGACCGGGGGTTTTTGCAAAAAGGATTGAAGAAGCAGCGGATGGTTTCTATTCTCTGGGCTTGGCTGAAGCAGGCGGAATAAAAGCTGTTTTAACATTTCTTCCGGCCCTTGTTCGTTTAATCCGGCTATCACGCCGGGTGAGGCCCATGATAATTCACTCATTTCTTTTCAGAGCAAATATCCTTGGCAGATTTGCCGCTCGGGTAGCCGGGGTTCCAATTGTAATCTCATCAATACGTGTTATAGAGTCTGATAAACACTACAAACATATTATTGACCGACTGACATCTTCAATGGTAAACAGGTACATGGCTGTTTCAGAAGCTGCAAGAAAATTTACCATAAAGCATGTGCGGGTCTGTCCTGATAAAATTGTTACTGTATATAACGGCATTGACTGCAGTGCAGTGCTGCAGGGAAATTCAAATGGTTTTACAATTAATAAAGCATTAATAAATATTGCGCTTATCGGAAGGTTTGACAGGCAAAAGGGGCATGTTACTTTAATTAAAGCTGTCAAAACCATTTCAGCCAGGCATCCTGATATCAGGGTATATTTTTTTGGAGAAGGGCCGGATGAAATCCGCATTAAAACTATTGTTAAGCAGGAAAGACTCTCTGAATATATAATTTTTGTGGGAGTGACAGAGGAGATATCCCGGTGCATTGCACAGATGGATATAATAGTTCTGCCTTCACTCTGGGAGGGCCTCCCGAATGTGCTTCTTGAAGCAATGGCTGAAGCGCGTCCTGTAGTCGCATCAAGAATTGAAGGTATTGATGAAGTTGTTCTTGACGGGAAAACAGGAATTCTTTTTAAACCTGGAGACGCACGCGCACTGGCACAAGCTCTTCTTAGATTGATAGAAGACCGGCAGTTGGCAGAGGAGATGGGAATGGCCGGGAAAAAGCGCGTGCTTGAACAGTTTCCCCTGGAAAAAACAGTTAAAGAAACAGAGGCTGTTTATCGAAGCCTCATTATGATGGAAAAAAGTGACTAAAATCAGTACTATGCACAAAGGTTTTCAAAGGAAATGACAAATGCCAAAGCTCAAAGGAATGTCAAAAAGCAAAAGCAATGACAAATTAAAAAGCCAAAAGTTCAAATCAATGTCAAAAGACAAAAGTATTCTTATAGCCACAAAATAACGCGAAGTTTTTGACATTATTGTTTTTGAACTTCATTTGACATTTGGATTTTGAACTTTGACATTATTTCCTTTGGATTTTGAAATTCTTAACATGCAACCCGAAACCCGCAACTCAATAAACTCATGAAACTTTAGTGGAATTAACATAAATGTGGATCTATCTTTTTACATTCGTGTTAGCACTTAGCCTGTGCCTGTACATAACACCTGTAGTCAGGAAAGCTGCAATTGAATATGATATTGTTGACCATCCTGACGGGAAACTGAAAAAACATGAAAAGCCTGTTGCATACCTGGGCGGTCTTTCTGTTTACATTGCCTTTCTTTTTTCACTTGCCCTTACTTTTGATTTCAGCAGCGAGGTGTTAGGACTGCTGCTTTCCGGAACCATTATTATTCTGCTTGGAATAATAGATGATCTTAAGGCCCTGGGACCCCGGTTCAAGTTTGCTGGTCAGGCCATTGCTGTATTCGTGCTTATGAAATCCGGCATTTATATCAAGATTGTTTTTTTGCCTTATTCTGTCTGTCTGTTTTTAACATTCTTCTGGATGATGGCCACAATCAATGCATTTAATATTATTGACGTCATGGATGGTCTTACGACCGGTACAGGGCTTATTATTGCTTCTGTGCTTTTTGTGGTAGCTGTTCTGAATGGCCGCCCTGTGATTGCAATACTTACAATCTCTATTGCAGGCTCCCTGCTTGGATTTCTGAAGTATAACTTTGAGCCCGCAAGTATTTATCTTGGTGATGCTGGCAGCATGTTTATAGGGATGATGCTTGGAGCGCTGGCAATGGTGGGAAGCTATACTGATAATAACAATTTTGGGTGCCTGGCCCCGCCGGTCATTTTGGGAATTCCGATGTTTGACACTCTGTTTGTCATGTATATCAGGTGGAGAAGGGGAATACCTGTTATTTACGGCAGCCCGGATCATTTTGCTTTAAGGCTCAGGAAATGGCGGTTTTCAACAAAACAGACAGTGCTTGTCAGCTATGCGGCAAGCATTCTGTTAGGGCTGTGCGGGATTGCGATGATGCTGACCCCCTCAGTCATCATTGCAGCAGGGACAGTTTTCTGTATTATTGTTTTTGCTCTTGTGATGGGGTTTTATCTGAAAAAGGTTGATATGACATTATGATTTGCATAATAGGTTCAGGACTGACAGGCCTGAGTGTTGGCTTTCATCTCAGGAAAAGACCTTATCTGATTTTTGAAAAAGAAGAAAAACCGGGAGGCCTGTGCCGTTCAATAAAAACTGATGGTTTTACCTTTGACTATACCGGCCACCTCCTTCATGTTAAAAACCCTTATACGCACCGGCTTTTAAGCAGTATTGCTCCTGGAAAATTTGTAAAAATCATCAGAAAAGCTGCAATTTACTATAAGGGCAGATATGTTGCATATCCTTTTCAGGCAAATACTTTCGGGCTTCCAAAAGAAGTTGTCTTTGATTGCGTGATGGGTTTTGTTGATGCGTATATGAAAAAAAGCAGCAGAAAGACAGGCTTAAACTTCAAAGACTGGGCTGTCAGCACATTTGGTGAAGGAATTGCCAGACATTTTTTCATTCCCTACAATGAAAAACTCTGGCAGACAGACTTAAGGGAGCTTACAAACGACTGGGCAAGCTGGTCAATCCCGCGCCCCACATTGCAGGAGGTAATCCAGGGCTCCATAGGCATTCAAAACAGAGGGATGGGCTACAATGCCTCTTTTTATTATCCTGAGAAGAGCGGTATTGAAATACTTCCCCATGCCATGAGCCGGAAGGTTGGCAATATTCAATACGGCAAAATACTTGCTTCTGTCAGCCTGTCAAAAAAATGTATTAAATTTAAGGATGGCCATGAGGCACAGTATGACACACTGGTCTCAACAATACCACTTCCACGGCTTCTTAAACTGATCGAGGATCTGCCATCTTCATATAAAAGGGCTGTTTCCAGACTTCGGTATGTATCGGTTCACAACCTGAACATTGGAATTAACAGGGAAAATGTAAGCGACTTCCACTGGATATATTTCCCTGAACCTGAATTTCCTTTTTACAGGGTTGGTATCTATTCTAATTTTTCAAAGTTTCTTGCCCCTGAAAAGACAAGCTCCATGTATATAGAAGTTTCTTCTTCGCCCGGAAGCATGAAAGATCCTGAAACTGTTACAAAAACATCCATAGAAGCATTGAAAAAATGCGGGATATTAAAAAAGCGGGACCGTATTCTTGTAAAAGATTATAATACCATAGAGTATGCGTATGTAATTTTTGACAAATTCCACAAAAAAATGCTTTTGGAAATTATTAAATTTCTTCAAAAAAAACATATTATTTCAGCTGGCAGGTATGGCGGCTGGACATACTCCTCCATGGAAGATTCCATTATTCAGGGCAGGCAGATCGCAAGGGCTCTTAAATGAAAAAGGTAAAAGTGGTTCATCTCATAACCAGGATGGAGCTTGGAGGAGCACAGCAGAACACACTTTTTACTGTTTCCAATCTAAACACTGAAAAATTCCAGACCTTTCTTGTTACGGGTAAGGGGGGAGAGCTTTATGAGGATGCAAAGGCACTGAACAATACTTTTATAATACAGGATTTAATACGTGAAATAAGACCAATTAAAGATTTGAAGGCTTTGTTTCAGATTATTAAAATTCTGAAACAGATAAAAAATATCAAGCCTCAAAATACGCCGGTAATTGTTCATACCCACAGTTCAAAAGCCGGTATACTTGGCAGGTGGGCTGCAAAGGCATCAGGCGTTTCTATTATTGTACATTCTATCCACGGCTTTGGATTTAATAATTGTCAGCCCTTTTGGCTCAGAAGCAGCCTTATTATCTCAGAGCTGATCACATCTTTTATTACCACAATGTTTATAGCTGTCTCATGGGCAAACATGGAAAAAGGGGTAAAGCTTTGTATTTTTCCACGCAAAAAAATTAAGCTTATTCGAAGCGGGATAGAGATTGCAAAATTCCGGAACCATGAAAAAACAAGGCATGACGTGAGACAGGGTCTGAAGATCCCTGAAGATGTTCCTGTTGCTGCAATGATTTCATGCCTGAAACCCCAGAAAGCGCCCCTTGACTATGTAAGGGCCTGCTGTCTTGTCAAAAAGGATGTGCCGAGTTGTCACTTTCTTCTTGTGGGCGATGGAACCTTAAGGCCGGATATTGAAAGGCAGGTCAGCAGAGCTGATCTGCAGGACAGCTTTCATGTTTTAGGGTGGCGAAGGGATATACCGGAAATTCTCAGCACAATTAATGTTCTTGTGCTTACCTCTTTCTGGGAGGGGTTGCCCAGGGTGCTTCCTCAGGCAATGGCAGCAGGTGTTCCCATAGTAGCTACTGATGTGGATGGCTCGTCTGAAGCAGTCAGAGATGGTCTTAACGGGTTTCTTGTTTCCCCCGGAGATATATCAGGGATTGCAAAAAAAACAGCTTTTCTTCTGACTAATCCTGAAAAAGCTCGTGAGATGGGAGAAAAAGGTACTGGACTGGTTAAGGAGTTTGATATACATAAAATGGTTTCAGATCAGGAAAAGCTCTATGATGAGCTTTTAGCCCGGACATTGCAGCCCCGCTGAAATCGGGACTGCGAGGCAAAAACTCCTGGTCTGTGTCAGCTAAAACCTTACAAAAGGAGGATATATTAAAATGCAAAGGATCCATATGTCAATTGTTAACAGTACAGTACTGTTTTGTTTTCTCATGTTGTGTTTTTGTCTGATATCATGTGATGATCCAGACAACAGTGATAACGAAACAACAACTACTACTTCGGTTTCTGCAGGGGGTGACAATGCTACAGGCAGCAGCAAACCAGATTCCCTGCCTGCTTTCAAAGACCTTCACCTCTATTCTTCTGAAAGTCCGCTTAACATGAAAATTCCGGATGACCCTGAAATTGATCCTGATTCCGGAGAATATGTCAACCTCCTGGTGGTGTCTGCTCAGGAAGGCGGGTTTTTGATTGAGCTGAAACAGTACAATGCCACTGTTTTTTTTGCTGATGCTGATACCCCGAAGACAGATGTGTGGCTTGCGTGTGGACGAGCATGGGGGGGTGGGGTGGAATATTTCAGAGATATTCCCATTCCTTTTTTTGCTGAGCCTACTGTGGATTTTGATGGATCGCTCAACCCAATCCTGCCAGGCAGATGCGGTGCAACCGCAGATCAGGACAACCAGATGGTTATACTCGATCTTGACACGCGCTGTGAGTATGATCTTTTTCAGGCCCGCATGGAGGAGGGACAGTGGGTTGCAGGCTGGGCAAACAGTATCAGCATGGACAGTATCGGGATATATGAAAAAGGACTGTCAGCCCGAGGCTCTGGATTCACCACACTGGCTGGAGTAATCTGGCCGGATGAGCTTGAAAACGGATATATTGATCACGCACTGATTTTCAGCTATCCCCATGCAAGGGCAGGTGGACCTGTTGCCCCTGCGACAGAGAGTGACGGGCTGTCAAAACGTCAGTACGCCCTTCCCGAAGGAGCATTGCTTCAGCTTGACCCAACACTGGACCTTGAAACTATCACACTCACACCAGAGGAGAAGACTGTTGCAAAAGCTCTTCAGGAGTATGGTATGTACCTTGTTGACGATGGTTCTTTTGGAGTATCCATCGAGGCAGTAAATCCTGCCAGTGTTGAGGGTAATCCGTACGAGGGGTTGCTGCCGGATGTGGACTATCCTGAGCTGAACAACATTCCTCTTGACAGGCTCCGAGTGCTGAAATTAGGGCCACAGGATCCTGATGCAGACAGCACTAATGAGCTGGTTTCAAGCGGTTGCGGGTACTTTGAATAGCCTGGTCTTGTTGCCATTATGCAGAGTACATCACCCTGAAAATATGAAAAAGCATGATTAACCGCAAACATACGGATGACCTGTCCGTATGTTTACACATCAATGTCCGGTCACGTTTAATAATGAGGATCTTCGACAGGCAAAAAACCAGTAATCTTTTTTACCGTGATATCAGTGTCCGACCCCGGAGCGCTGACGATAGCCCCTCCACTTAACATTTCTTCATAATTGCTTAATAAAACTGAAATACTACTCGTCTATATCTATACCATAGAGGAGGATGAACCAATGCTTTGTCAGGATAAAAACTGTTTTTTTATACTCTGTTTTATTGCTGTCATAATGACTGTTGGCTGCAATATAGACTTTTCAGATGATTCTGATCGGCCTGCAGGCTGGACAGATGAGACACACGGTGATAAGGCTGAGTCAAATTACGATGTTGTTTTTGCACAGAATATAGTTGAGAGAATTGATCTTATAATTAAGCCACGGGACTGGAAATATATGCTTGATGACATGACAGAGCTGTGTGGCAAGTTCGGACAAGACGATACAATGCCCTCCGAGGGGCCGCCAGAGGAACTGATAGAGGCGTGTGATGGTTTACAGGAAGGTGCCCTCTGCCAGGCAAATATTTACGGCCAGGATATCGAGGGTAGCTGTTTTTTAATCCCGATTAATGGGGGCCAATTATTCTGCAACCCGGATAACATGCAGGACGTGCCTGTTGATGGAGAAATTCCGGGTGATATCCAGAATGGAACTGAGGAAGAAGAAATTCCATTTGGAAAGATGATAGAGCGCGACCCTGTTTATCGTCCCTGCTCCTTTGTTTTTGAAGATAAAACATGGTGGCATGTGGGTGTGCGTTTCAAAGGCAATTCTACGTTGAAGAAAACATGGGAAGACGGAAGCATGAAACTGCCTTTACGTTTTGATTTTGATAAATTTGAAGATGATTATCCTGAAATTAAAAATCAAAGATTTTTTGGATTTAAGGAACTTGCTTTGAGCAACAATGCGTTTGACAGTTCTATGCTGCGGGAAAAAATAGGTGCTGATGTCTTTCGTGAGGCTGGAGTGCCCGCATCTCAGACCGCTTTCTATCGATTGTTTATTGACTATGGAAAGGGCCCAATTTACTTTGGCCTCTACACCATGACCGAAGTGCCTGATGAGCCAATGCTTGCCACTCAATTCAGATCCAAAGGTGGCAATCTTTACAAACCTGAAGGCCCGGGGGCAAAATGGGTTGAATTTGATGAAGACTCCTTTGAAAAAAGAACAAATAAATCAGAGGAGGACTGGAGCGATATAACTGCTGCATTTTATGCCTTGCATGCTGACCGCAGCGATCCAATCCTATGGCGCTCAGGTCTTGAAAAAGCCTTTAGCGTTAATGGATTTCTCTTATGGCTGGCAGTAAATACCGTAATCCAAAACTGGGATACTTATGGCAACATGCCACATAACTACTATCTGTATTCAGACCTGGATGATGGTTTGCTGCACTGGATTCCGTGGGATAACAACATGGCATTCATGTCACAGGACTTCTTTATACTTATGGCACCGCACTCCATGGACCTGAGTGGGGTGGATGAGAGCTGGCCTTTAATTCGATACCTTATGGATGATCCTGTATATCGGCATAGCTACCTTTTTTTTGTTAACGAAGTTATTGAAGGAGTTTTGGATGTCGACAGGATATGGAAACGCTTTCAGTCCGCCCATGACTTAATTGCAAGTTACGTGGTCGGACCTGAAGGCGAGCAGCCTGGATACACCACACTGCGTGCCCCGGATAATTTTTACAGCGAACTGGAATATCTCCTTGAACATATTGCACAGCGTAATGCTGTAGCCCGCCAATTTTTAACGGATGAACAGTTTGTTCCATATCCTGTTGTTATAAATGAAATTCATTACAACCCCGCTTCTTCCCAGGGGGAGGATTACGAGTTTATTGAACTTGTGAATACAGGAGGTGAAGCCGTAGACCTGTCAGGTTATGCTTTTAGCAAAGCAGTAGAATTTGCCTTTCCTCAAAATACAGTTATTGCCGCAAACGAATATATAATCATTTCAAAAAATGCTGATGCTTTTAACAGCCAACAGTTTCAGTTTTTTGAGTGGGATAGTGGAAAATTGTCAAATAAAGGGGAAGTCCTACAGCTGAATGATTCTAAGGGGTTTATTGTTGATTATGTAAAATATGATGATAAACGCTACTGGCCATCTGAAGCTGATGGAAACGGAGCATCACTTGAATTACAGCACCCCGGGCATGTTAACTCATTTTATGAAAACTGGAAGGCCAGCAAGGTGTCAGGGGGCACACCCGGGGATGTAAACAGTGTTTATGATCTGTTCACGCATACTGTATTAATTAAATATTAAAATAATAATCAAAAGAGGATAGAAATGCTGGATACATTAACATTACAGACAACTTCTGTGCACCCTGCATTCATAACAATATTTTATACAGTAATTCTCTCTTTTGCACTTTCAACCTTGGTTGCTATTACATATGAAAAGACTTTCAGAGGACTGTCATATTCGAGGAACTATGTTCAGGCGCTGGTCTTGAGTTCCATTGTTGCAGCAACGGTTATGCAGGCAATCGGAGACAGCCTGGCAAGGGGCCTTGGCATGTTGGGCGCATTGGCAATCATACGGTTCAGAACAAATCTAAGGGACCCGAAAGACATTATCTTTATGTTTGCCGGCCTTGCTGCAGGTATTGCCAGTGGTGTTAACGGTTATACTATTGCAGTGGTTGGTACTCTTGGTTTCTGCACTGTGGCTGTTCTTCTTTATTTTTCTCCATTCGGTCAGGCAAGCTGTTTTGACGGTATGCTGCGGTTTAACATTGAGAATGATCCTGAGAGTAAGGGTGTGCTGGAAAAAGTACTTAATAATTACTGCAATGTATTTGCCCTTGTTACCCTTCGCGATATGGCCCAGGGAAAACGCCTTGATTATGCATATCATGTAAAACTCAGGAAAAACAAGACTAACGATGATTTTATTGAAGAATTGAGAAACGTTAGGACAGTAAAAGGCGTAAATCTTCTGTTGCAGGAAACAACAATAGATCTGTGATTGTTTGCAACTCTTTTTCCGGTTATTGTTAATCAATCTATAAAACATGATTTAAGGGATAATCATGAAAAGAAATGTAAAACTGCTTTATCTTGCATGGGTTGTTACTGCTGTCACAGTGGTACTGATTACCTTTAGATACAGAGGGGAGTTCGCGGAGTTTTACGGTATTGCCGAGACCAGAGAAATTACTGTAAGTTCTGAAAAGGCAGTTGAGATCAAAAAAATTCATGTTGTTCCCGGGCAGGCAGTTACAAAAGGGGAACTTATTGTTGAACTTCACAGTCCTGAATTGACAAAATGCATTAACGAGATCTCTCATGAGCTTGAAAAACGCAAGGCACAGGATATAGTACAGACCGATGCGTTACGGTCTCAGATAAAAGAGCTCAAAGCCAGGCAAGCTTCACAAGCCAGCAGGATCAATTACCGTATAAAACAGCTTCGGGCACAGTATATCATCAACAGCGAATTCACGGCTGCATTGGAAAGTCTGGAGAAGGACACAGAAAAAGGTAAAAAGGAACAAATCAGCAATCCCATCAGGATAGAAATTGAAGGGCTTGAGAAGGAGCGTGATCTGACAGCAAACCAGGTTCAGATGAGAATCGATATGCTTGAAAGAGAACTGAATACCCTGGAAAATCCGGCAGGTATTCAGATAGAGCAGCTGGAACGGGAATTAAATCTGTTGCTTGATGAAAAAAACAGGCTCTATATTTTTGCCCGGGTGTCTGGAATAATCGGCTCTGTGAGATGCAGGGAAGGTGAGCAAATATCACCCTTTGACACGATCCTGACTATTCATACTAAATCACCAAGCTATATCAGAGGATATATTCATGAGTTTGTGTACACCAGAGTATCCCCTGGCATGAAGGTAAAGATCATTTCACTGGCAGATCCTGCCAACAGTGTTATCGGAGAAGTCTGTGGTGTTGGGACAAAGATCATTGAGTATCCCAGAAGAATGCGAAGACTGCTTGAGGTTAAGGTATACGGCAGAGAGGTGCAGATTAAAATCCCTGAAGAAAATAACTTACTGCTTGGAGAAAAGGTCCTGGTAAGAGTGTGTGATGAAACCGGACAATCAGATGTGGCCATGGCAGGTGAAAATTTCCCACCAATAACAAAGATGGGAAGAACCGGGGGTGATAAAAATAGTATCCCTGATACAATTGATGTCAAGGTCAACAGGGTCCTGAAGGATATTACAAGCATTGAAGCGTCCGGTGTTATCTATCTCAGGGATTTAAGGAAATATCTTGTCATCAGTGATACTACAAAAAACAGAAGGCCTGTTCTTTATGTAATGGACGGGCAGGGAAACATTGAGGACGAAATTGTTATCCGGGGATTGAAAAAGATTGATGATATGGAAGGTATAACACAGGACTGTGAAGGCAATATTTATATTGTCTGCTCCCAAAGTTATAACAGGAATGGAGTACTTCCAACGGAGAGAAGGCTGTTAGTCCGTCTTAAACGGGACAGGACTGTTTTAAGGCTTGATAAGAAAGTATATTTATATAATTTGCTTGAAAAAGCTGCAAAAAAAGATATGGATGCAGACTGGGCCAGGTTTGTCACATCAGAAGAGGGCAGCATTGTCATAAACATCGAAGGTATATTTTATCATAAAGCCGGCTTGTATCTCGGATTTAAAAGACCATTCAAGGACGGCAAGACAGTTGTTTTAAGGATTACCGATATTGATAAGGTATTTGAAGAAAACGTCCTGGACGGAAGTAATGTGGAACTGTGGAAGGTGCTTAATTTAAAGGATAAAACTACCGGAGCTCCGACAGGGATATCAGATTTGTATTTTCACAAGAACGAAAACAGAATTTTTATCCTCTCATATGCCAGGATAAAAAAGAACGGTGTAAAGAAAAAATTTGGCAATCTATGGGTGTATGATACTGGAGACAGCAGACTTTCACTTGTCTTGCATCTCAAGGACTTAAAGCCGGAAGGTATTACGTTTAATCCCGACACAAAGGAGTTCTTACTGACCTTTGATCACGGGACAAAAGAACCCTCAAAAATCATGAAATTAAGAGACTTGTAAATGTTATTCGTAAAGACGCAAAGCCTGCAGAGATGTTCAACCTGTCGTATAGTAAACATTCTGACATGTGCAGCAGCCTTTTTGTGTATCTGCATTGTCTGCCCGGAAGCTTCTGAAATTCGTGTAAGTGACTTTCTGGCGACTTCAGAAAATGATTATGTTTTAGACCCTCAGAATGAAAAGATGGATTTCCTGTATTCTTCGTCTTCAAATACTCCGTTTTTTGACAGGATTGAACTGAGGACCCAGACAGATCAGTTTGAATTTAGCCGCCAGAAATATTCTCTACGGTTTTACACAAACGGATGGAACGTAACAGGAAACGCCAAAAAGCTGTACAATGCAACCCTGCAATCTACCCGTACAAAGCGTGACCTGCTTTTCCATCAGGCATTAAAGAGGCGGTATGTGTTGCTCATTGATTTTTTGCACACAAGAAACATGCTGGCATTGCAAAGGAAATTAAAAAAGGTCTACGGGGACAGGGTAACTGTGCTAAAGAGCAGAAAAAACAAGCTTGATTTTGATGTCAATAACCTCCTTATGGCTGAGGACAGCCATATGGAAGCGCAGATTAAGGTGATGGATATGGAAAACAGTATTCGCAGGATTGAAGACAAAATCCGGCAGTATGTGCCTGTAGAAGGTGCAGTTGAGTTTGATACAGACAATCTGACTGATATTGATTTTATCCGGGAAACCATTTGGCAGACAGGTTTTTCCACGGTTGAAAACAATATTTATTTAAAACAGAGCAGCAGCAGGCTGGAGCTTGCAAAAAACAGGTATGAGCTGGAAAAATCAGAAAACAGAAAATATGTCAGATATCTGGAAGTATCTTATAATAATAACAAAAGGCATGATGCAACGGAGGCATATAGTGTTGGACTGGCCATCTCCCTGCCTTTTATCAATTCGGGCAGGATTGAAATTAACCGGATGAAGCTGCAGTTTTTAACTGCAAAAAGCAGGTATGAGGTCTTAAAAAGGATGCTGGCAGAAAATTTCAAGATGATTTCCAGTAACCTGGAAAATCTGGTAAGGCAGTATGGGGTGTTGATGGGAAAAAACAGGGAAGGTATTGCTGAATCAGCTCTGAAAACATATATGAGGGTCGAAGGAATTGATCCGATGGTCCTGCTGAAGATAAAGGAAAAGCTGTTGAAAAGAGATATTCTGCTTGGAAAGATACGATATGAAATATATACAAAATATATTGAACTGCTTGATGTTACGGGAAAATTATCTGAAAGACCGCTGAAAAATTACATTTCTGTTGGCATGGAGGAGGTTAAAACATGATACGCAGGAGTCAGAAAGAATTACCCCCAGTACTTGAACGATATGAGTCAAAGTTTGTTATACCTGAATCCATGATTGGACCCATATCTGATTTTGCGTCAGTGTACTGTAGTCTTGATGAATATTCTGCGGGAACCGGGGACAGCTTTTACCGGGTAAACAACCTCTATTTTGATACACCGAACTATCTGTTCCTTATGAGAAGGATAGACGGGAGTGTGAACAGGTTTAACATGCGGATACGCACGTACAGTGACAGCTCTGTACAGCCCTGTTTTTTTGAGATCAAGCAGAAAAATGTCAACATAGTCAAAAAATTCAGGGCCTGTGTTTATGATGAAAACTGGCACAGAGTGTTTGAAATTCCAGGCTACCTCTGCAACAAAGGACAAAACAATAAGGGGGCTTCAAATAAATACCTGTTTCTCAGGATGGCATATTCTTATAATGCAATGCCGAGGGTGCTTACACAATACATGCGCAAGGCATATGTTTCGGACATTGATGATTACGCCAGGATCACCTTTGATGTTGGGTTGAGATACCAGGCGACAGAGGGGTATACCCTTATTCCTGATGAAAACAGAATGGTTCCCCTTGATAATGAAACCCTGTTTGATCCGGGGTGTAATGTGGTACTGGAACTTAAGTGTTATACTACAGTTGTGCCTTTATGGATGATTGATCTTATCAGGTATTTTGAGCTTCGCAGGAGAAGCTTTTCCAAATATGTAACAGGCATTATGAATGTATTGAATCTTTATTCCTGTGATTCATCATGCAGGCAACTTGCTTTGGCAGGACATTTAATTCAGATATAACCTTTTCAAATGATGAGCTATAAGATCTTGATGAACTTGTAAAAAGTTATCAATATTGCTTGTAAAGGATACAGATAATAATTAAAATATGTTCTCCCCGACAAATAACACAGACATGCAGAGTTGAACTTATTATGTCAGATTCAAATGTAACCAGCGACAGTTCCGTAATTACTGTTTTGCTGATCGAAGATGATCAAAAACTTGCCGATCTCACAACCCGGTATCTCAAAAAGCATGGTTTGATTGTCACCATAGCTTCCGACGGGTTGCAGGGACTTTCAGATGCCCAGTGTTTTCGCTATGATGTTGTGCTTCTTGATCTTATGCTTCCAGGACTTGACGGATTAGAAGTCTGCCGTCAAATACGAAAGCATTCAGATGTCCCGGTTATTATGTTAACTGCACGTGATGAGGAAGCAGATGTGGTTATGGGCCTTGAGCTTGGTGCCGATGATTATGTAACAAAACCATTCTCTTCCCGTGAACTCTTAGCACGTATCAATACATCTGTCAGGCGGGCACGTGGAAAAAGCGGGCCTGCAAAACAAACTGTACATATTGCCGGACTCAAAATAGAACCGGACAGCCTCCGTGCAACCTTAGACGGGCGGGAGCTTAATCTTACAGCATACGAGTTTGAACTGCTCAGGGTGCTTGCCGAAAGGGCTGGCCGCGTACTCAGCCGTGATCAACTGCTTGAGCTTGCAAAGGGGAATGCAGACGAGTCATTTGATCGTTCGATTGATGTGCATATTTCCAGGCTGAGGCAAAAACTAAGTGATAACCCAAAACAGCCCGGCCTTATCAAAACAGTCCGAGGATGGGGCTACATGTTTACCTGTGAGGATAATAAGTAAAAATGAGGGGCTTGCGTTTTTCATTGTGGCCGAGACGACTTGTTGTGCGGCTCTATATTTTCAGTATTGCACTTATTGTTTTCAGCTTTTTAGTCTTTGTAATTGTTCTCCCTTTTACGACTCCACTGCCTCAACGCTATGTGGCACGCTATATCACATGCCGGTTTGCAGAAATAATGAACGACAGGGAAGCACTGCATATAGAAGTACAGAGGCTAAAGGATATTCTTAAACAGGAACTTGCGCTCTATGATCTTGATAATAATCTGATTGCTGCCAGCATGACTCATCCCCCGCCTCCATTGAATATGGATGAAAAAAGGGATCTGTTTCATGATAAGATTTTTATTCGTGGTGATTTTCCTCCGACAGTTGTTATGGGTATTATTGATAATAACAATATCATAGCCTATGGTTTGTTCCCATTTCCGCCCTCTCCATTTGGGTTTCACCTGTTAGTAGTATCCGGGGTGATCTTAATATGTATAGCTGTGTTTTCGATTCTGTTTGCCCGATCGCTTGCAAAGCCAATCGCCAGGCTTTCTGCAACAGCACAGGCATTTGGACAGGGAAATTTTGATATCAGAACAGGCATTCATCGTCAAGATGAGCTGGGACATTTTGCAAAAGCATTTGATGAAATGGCCGGTCGTCTGACTTATCTCATCCGCTCACAAAAAGAGTTGCTGGCAAATGTTTCACACGAGTTTCGAACACCACTTTCACGCATGCAGGTTGCGCTTGATATCGCAATGGAAAGAGACCCTGAAATGCTTAAACAGGAGTTTGCAGGCATCCTGGAGGATATTAAAGAGTTAGAGCGACTTGTAGAAGATGTTATAATGGCCTCACGACTTGATCTTTCTGCCGGCCAGAATAAATACATTGGGTTGCTGCTTCGGATGGAACAAACAGATGTGAAAAAATTGTTAAATAAAGCTGCTGATCGGTTTCGTGCGTCATATCCCACTCATCATCTTAAGGTTTTGATTGATGGTGAATTGCATGCTGTCATGGCAGATCAGGTTCTTCTGCGACGTGTGCTGGATAATCTCATCGACAATGCCAGAAAGTATTCACCGGATGGAAGCACCATTACTGTACATGCCCGAGATGATGGGCCAAAGCTGTATATGGAGGTTAGTGACCAGGGAATGGGCATAGCCGATGGAGAAAAAGAGAACGTTTTCAAGCCTTTCTATCGAACTGATCGCAGCCGTTCGCGATCAACAGGTGGTGTTGGTCTTGGACTTACCCTCTCACTCCACATCATAAAGGCTCACAATGGGTCAATTGAGATTGAGTCTGATCCAGGGGGTGGTACGACAGTACGATTCACCCTGCCACATCATAATTTGCATCCTGTCTATACTGGTCAAAATTTTGATAATCTCTGAAATTTACAGATTTGTTATTTGCAGATATTGACAAATTAACAGGAAATGATTATATTAAATTATAATTTGTTAGGCAATCAGGAGTAAGGGAGGATAAAAGTGCCAATTTATGAGTATGAATGTGAAGACTGCGGTGATAATTTTGAGGTGTTTCTTGGATTTAAGGACCCGCCTGTAAAGGAATGTTTGCACTGTAAAAGCAGCAATATCAGAAAACTTGTTTCAAACTGTTCTTTTCAGCTTAAAGGCACTGGATGGTATGTTACTGATTATGCAAGAAAAGATGCTCAGAAAGACCAGAAGAAAGACCAGAAGCCAAAATCAGAAAGCGGAAAAGCATCAGGATCAAAAGATTCTGCAAAAACAACTGAAAGCAAAGATACCTCTAAGAAATCAGATTCAGGAAAAGCTGCTTAACTCTGTCATTTCACGCTGTTGCCTGAAAAGGGCATTTTGTTCGGCTGATCAAATCAGGAAAAAAGAACTAACAGTGTTATTGCCTTTTTTAACAAAGAATGTTATCCCCGAAAACAACTCTATTGTCATTCCTGCGAACAGACTGTATTACAATTAAGTATTTTGACTGAAACGACAAAAAGATGTCATAACGAGGAGCCTGTCAACAGGAGAGGTTAACCATGTTTAAATCCATTGTGAAACTGTTTTTCATAACAGGGGTTCTTGCTTTTGTTGCCTGTTCAACAGCCTATAAGGCCACGCCAACTTCATTTAAAATGCCGGACTCATTTAATAATGTTACAAATGTCTCGGGAGCAAAAGTGGCAGCCAGGGCTTTTAATGATGCGGGTGAAGCAAAAAAGACTTTCGGATTTGATATTAGAGGTGCTGGAATGCTGCCTGTTCAGGTGGTTTTTAATAATGAAGGCAACCATATATTGAAGGTCAATGCCAGCCAGACATTTATTGAAGATACAAAAGGCAACTTGTGGCCTATTTTAAGCTCTAAAATTGCAAATGAAAGAGCCACAAAATATGCTGTAGAAAACAAGATGATTAAAGATGGTGCCAAACATGCTTTCTGGGGTGCTGCCATAGGCTCTGTTGTTGGTGCTGCCATAGGAATTGTAACAGGTGAAAATGTTGGCAGTGCTGTTGGAAAGGGTGCAGCAGTTGGCGCAGCAGGAGGGGCTGTAATAGGCAGCACAAAAGCATATGCAACAGATGATTCTAAAGAGAAAGTCATGGATGATTTTCGGGAAAAATCATTGAAAAACAGAGAAATAGGGCCAAAAACCATTGCTTACGGGTTTCTGTTTTTCCCTGGGGAGGCTGTCTCTGCCAGGCAGCTGCGCCTCCAGCTGATAGAAGAAGATACAGGTAATGTGAGTGTTGTTGAGCTTGGTTTGTGATTATCACAGATGCTCTTGCAGCAGTTGCTACAATACAGTGTTCCAGCGATTCTGCTTTTTCCGGCGCTGCAAGTAGATGTATATGGTTTGCCATCAGGCAGTATGCCTGGATGGAAGCCTTACATGTTTTGCAAGAGTTTTTCGGAAAATTTACATAAACACCCCTGACTTCATCATCAAAAAAACATCAGCCCGGTTATTGCCCCGCCGGGTGATATTGTGAGGATATTTTGCTGCAACAACTCGGGCTATTTTCCTGGCATATCACAAGTGATTACTTTAACCGCTCTTGCATGTCAGCATAAACATGGGAAGTGTGGGACTGTTGAAAAACCCCCACCTGTCCCGATTTTATCGGTATTGCACTCATCGTTCGTCATTGCGACGTACGAACAAGTATGCCTCATTCCTCATGATTTCATGAGCCTTGCAGCTGGACGTTTTTTAACAGCCCTATTGAAATGACTTTTTCAACACCCCCAGTGTCCCTGGTTTTCCATTATGATGAACTCGTAAGTGTGCAAGCTTCGCTTGGCGCACTCATAAAATTTTTGACAGTACCGAATAGTTCTGTATGGGCTTTGTATTTTCCCTTATCCCTTTATTAAAATTAACGGTGACAGAAAATTACATGTCAACTACAATTATCCAGTGTATGGAATTGACATATATAATATCAAGATAAATAGTAATAGAGTATAATAGTGAACAATTAGGTGCAGGGTTCGTAAAAGAGTGAGAAACTCGCCGACTTAATAAAATGTTGTTCAAGGCATAGATGACCACGGCGCTTAAAAATAAAGGGGCTTCTATCTCACTGATATTGCATCAAAATTTATTTTTTATTTTTATCTTGACAGAAGGACTATAGGATATCCCCTGTTTACTCTATTTACTACCCAGTGAGCATGACGATCACCTTTAAGAACAAATTTGTCAGTTTAAGGTATTAATAAAAACTCAACTTGACATCCCATTAAAAACAAGTATACTTTATAATATACCTGAAAAGGAGAAGAATATGCCCCAATTATCCCTCTATATAGACAAAAAAACATTGCGACAACTTGAAATTGCAGCAAAAATCGAACACTTATCAATTTCTAAATATGCAGTTAAGAAATTAAATGAATCCATGCAGGGAAAATTGCCGGATTATTATGAAAACTTGTATGGTTCTATTGATGATGATACTTTTAATGTTGAAAAAATTACTGATTTTACAAATGATTCTACAAGAGAAAAATTATGAAATATTATTTAGACACAAATATATGCATATATTTTTTAAAAGCTGAACACTTAGAATTGAAACAAAAAATTTTATCTGAAAAACCGGAAAACATAAAGATTCCTTCAATTGTTAAAGCAGAACTATTATATGGAGCAGAAAAAAGTCAAAAAAGAGATATAAACATTGAAAAAATCAGTCAGTTTTTGTTTCCCTTGGAGGTTGTGGGGTTTAATGATGCTGAAAGCATTGAATACTCAAAAATAAGAGCAGATTTAGAAAAAAAGGGTGAGATTATAGGCCCTAATGACCTTATTATTGCTGCCATAGTATCCTCTAATGATGGAATCATTGTTACAAACAATAAAAAAGAGTTTGAAAAAGTAAAAGGTTTGAAAGTAGATAACTGGGTATCCTAAATAATAGTAATATAGTAATAGGGGACGTCCCCTATTTGCTATTTGTATGTGGGGTTTGCGAGTGATAAATATTTGTTTTTTATAAATCTTTAACTTTATCTATCTCTTGAAACCATTGTAAAATAAGCTTAGAATTATTTTTCCTTCAGCCACTATTTAGACCAGACAGATAGTTGTTTTTTATAATCGTCATTCCATACGGAGGGAGAAAAAAATGAGAGAAAAAATATCATCAATTTTTAACTTTCTGATGTTCCTGTGTATATTCTTTGTGTGCGCCGTACCTGCAGCTGCTGAACAGGTGGCTTTAATATCGGGGGCTATCAGCGGATATTGTTTTAATGATGCAAACAAAAACGGCACCATGGATGAAGGTGAATTCGGCATTGAGGGCGTACAAATATCATTAAAGAAGGTTTTTCTGTTTTTCAAAAAAGATGCCGGCACAGCGGCCTCGGATGCAAACGGGATGTATCTGTTTTCTGATTTAAAAAAGGGTAAATACCTGATCGAAGCCTCTGCTGGTGATAGCTACGAATCCACAACCGAAACCCTGGTGCGCAAACGAATAGGCCTTCTGGGACAAAGCGTTGAAGTCAATTTAGGTTTTACTGCTGAAGTTACAGAACCTCCAGACGGAGAGGAGCAGCTTTCCATATCAGGCAACATTTATTTGAAGCCGGGACAGGGCCAGGGATCGGTTGTCGCGGCCAGAGATGCCGGTGTTTTCGTTACTACTGACCTGAACGGAAATGGCACCATAGAAGAAAATGAAAAGGCAGTAGCAACAGCCGGAGATGACGGCAGCTACAGTGTCATGGCTCCTGCTCAAAAAGGATTGACCACCCTGGTAGCGTTTGAAAAAGACGGCTACGCGAAACTTCTGAGAACTATTATGGTAAACACTATGGTCGAGGTCACAGGATTTGACGGAACACTTTCTGAAATGGACTCACTCAGTGAGGATGACTCGGGACTCTGGAAAAACGAATCAGGCTCTGTTGAAATAAGCGGAATCGAGATTTCCTCGGGGCGGGTGAAAATTTTCAATCCGGCAACTGATGCTGATAAGTTTCCCGGATCATTCTCGGACAGTCAGGGCAACATGCTCATTTCAGGGGTCTTTACGGCTTTTGATCTCAAGGACAGTACCGGGAACAAAATACGGAAAGTCTCAAGCATGGCCGGCAGTCAAAGCGATACGGCACGGGTGCGAATGAAAATGCCCAGGGATACCTGGAATGTGATTGAAGACGTAACTTCAGGGAATGGACAGATTGATGTTCCCATGTATTATTTTGATGAGGAAACTGGTGAGTGGGTACAGGGAAGGGATGGCTCAGATCCTTTGAACGGATGGCTTGAAGACGCGAGCGGTGAAATTATTTCCGAAGCCGATCTGACAAACATACGGGACAAAACCTATTCAGGGGATATCTACGCAGCTTCGGACGTGACCCACTTTTCATACTGGAATGTTGACTGGCCTGTTGAATCACATGCCTGTATTCAGGGAAGAGTCATTGATGATGAAGGGAATCCTGTTTCAGGCGCAACCGTTACGTTGAAGGGGGTTACCTATTCCGGGACATCCACACCGCAGTTAACCGACAGCAACGGACGGTTCTGCGTTGATGTGATGCGCTCGGAAGGTCCGGGTGAGGATGTTGACAATGACGGTGTTACCGGTGAGACACAAAAGGTTATCATAACTGCCTCCTACCAGGGCAAACTCTACCGGTATGAAGAAACTGTTGTTCCTGAAACATCTGGTTCATGCCCTTCAAACTGCCTGGATACCGGAGACCTTTCTCTTTCTCAGGACAGTGAAGTTGAGGTTTCTATCTGTGAGATAGATGGCAAAGTGCTTCAGGATGGATCCCCTGCCGCTAATACTATGGTATGGGCTTATGACGAAACACTTGCCCCCGAGGTTTTTATGGAAATATGTGACGGTTCCCAGACCTCTTGCAGTTTTTCTGTCACCAGTGATGAAAACGGTGAATTCAGTGTTTCAGCTCCCTATGCCACAATTCTGAAGCTTTCCGCCTTTAGAATCTATGAAGAAGGTGATGCTATTTTCTATTACCTTGCTGAAAAAAGCTTTACCACGTGTCCGGCTGAAACGGTTGAGATGGACTTGCTGCTGGAATATTGTTTCGCAAGCAGTCTTCCCGAGATCAGCTATCAAAACGGGATGATTACGTGGGAACCTGATGTAAAAGTCAATTTATTACTCATTATGGATAGCACTTCCGGTATCTTGAAGTGGGGTATTAGTGCTGATGATGGTTTTTCTTCTCCGGTTAACTATGGGACGGTTCCTGTGGGAGCCACCCAGTCATTTCCTCTTGCGGGTGCACCTGACCCAATCGGTACGGGAGATTCTATCATGCTGTATCCACTGGATGGCAGGATTCCCTATAATGGATACGAATGCTATAGCTTGGGTGGAAACTACACTGTGCAATGATTTCAGCGGGCGTTCTCATTGTCAATGCAGAGGCAGGGAAAAGAAACCAACAAGGGAGATCATTTTAGAAAATGGTCTCCCTTGTTTTAAAAACTTAAGACAACAGCCAACATTAAGTCCTTTTTTGGGGTCAACCTTTTCTTCCCTGCTCACCCTTTAGACTGCTTCAACCGAGACAGTTGGAAGGCAAACAGCTAAAAAACAAATATAATAAAGTTAAGGCTCTATTCAAGGTTTGATCTTATTTACTTTTTATTCGTAGGCGATCCATAAACCACCTGTGCAAAAACCATATAAAAGAAAGCCCTGCAGCAGAGCAATTTCCGCAACTGGGCTTTTTTTACAGACACAAATTCTTATAGTATAGTAGGGGACGTCCCCTATTTGTTATTTGTTCTAAAAGAATAAAAAAAACCACTAATTTTTATCTGTTTTTTTCTTGATAACTTTTCAACATGTTGTTATTTTTTGATCAAATACCCTCATTTGTATTTTAACAGCTCAACTTTTTTCCGAATGAGCCGTAAATTCTCATGGACTTATGGGACATCCTATAGTTCTCCTGTCAAGAAAAAAATAAAAAATAAATTTTGATGCAATATCAGCAAGATAGAAACCCCATTATTTTTAGGCGCAGTACTCCATGATGTCTTGAACGACATTGTATAAAGACGGCGAGTTTCTCATCCTGTAACGAACCGTGCACCTAATCGTTATCATTATCCGGCATGCCAATTAAGGCCACCAATCATCCCTTATCCAAGTTGCAAAATTCAATGAGAGGCCCTCAGTATTGTCCCGCCAGAGGTCATTGCCTCAACGTTGGTGCTCGGGCTCTCTCG
>JAJRXD010000074.1 GCA_024276465.1 Deltaproteobacteria bacterium | reverse complement strand
TGCATTAAAACAGCTGAGGGGTGAATCAGTAAAGCAGATTAAGCGCATTCTGAAACTTCCAGACCTTCTTTTCAGAAAAAAAAGCAAAGCTAATGGAAAAAATTAAGACTTTAGCTTTAATCCCTCTTTCATCATCAATATCAGTGGTTCAATTAATCTGAAGTCCATAATGTGCCGATCTCGCCGGCATATTTTTTTGCTCCCCTGACAAGTGTGTTTAAAAAAATTGAATGTAATGGTTTAATTGCCATGGCAGCCTTGAAAGTTGATGATTGTTCCACAATACTGATGATCCTGCCCAGAGCACGATGGCTCAGCTTTTCAGGATTTTCAAAAATCAGCTCAGCAAGTTTTCCTCTTTCTATTGCCATTGCTACGATTTTATCGAAAATAGTTTCAGGTGTATATGTTTTCTGGAGGCGATGCTTCATTGAGGCCCCCCCTGCTTTACAGGCAGAGCAGCATGCTCCGCATCCCAGGCAGAGGGTTTCATCAAGCAGAGCTCGCTTTCTGCCCCCGGGATCTTCTGGTTCCGAAATAATTTCTATTGCATCCACCGGACAAAAAAAAGTGCATTTTCCACAACCAGTGCACTTATGATGGTCCACTTCCATAATCCAGTTCGAGGTGACAACAGCATTACGGATATCAAATGTCTTAACAGCATGGAACATGCCACAGCAGCACCCGCAGCAGTTGCAGATATAAGTTACCTTTTGCTGCACATTGTCTCCGGTCTGCACCAGACCGTGGTTTTTGCAATCATCTATAATATGCAGGGCTTCGTGTTTGGTTATGCTTCTTCCCATGCCAGAACGAACAACCGCGTCAGCGCAATAATTCAGTGCCATACATGTTTCCATCGGACTGTCACATGCTTTTTCAAGGTGCTTTGCTTTATGGCGGCAGGGACAAAGAGAGAGTGAGATGCTTGAGGCAGACTCAATAATATGGCTTGACCTCTCCCAGTCAAGTATCTCTGTGTGATTTTCCTCTGACAGAACCTCCTCCCGGACCAGAGTTCGGCCAGGCTGTGTTTGTCCCTGGAAAATTGACCGTGCAAATCTATCGTTTTCATTCATGTATCTGTCAAAAAGCTTAGCAAGTTCCGACAGAGTAACATTATCTCTGGTGCGCATAAAGGTGAATTCAAAAAAGCCGATAACAACCGGGGGAAGAGCAAAATAGCGCTTTCCTTTATGCTCAACATCTATTACCACACCCCTCTTTGCCATTTCCGTCAAGGTATCACCAAGTTCATCAACAGAAAGATCTAATTTACCGGCAATTGACTCAATTGTAGCAGGCATGCCAGGAATCTTTCTTGCCAGCTCAGCTTCACGGGGAGAAAAAAGCATTTTCAATATTTTTATAAACACAGGTGATTCAGGAGCTCCGGTAAGCATTCGGTTCAGTCGCTGCTGCAAAAGTCGATACTCTCTATCTGTGTTAATTATATGACCCATCTTAGTTTTCCTTGTGAGTTAACCACAGGAGGCGACCATTTAACCTCAGTGCTGAAGCCTGAAGTTGTCCTGCATATTTTAAGTTTTGATAAAAAATGGACAGCTCAGTCACTGGGCTGTGATAAAGAACAGATTTATTATGAGTAGCATGAAAAGGAGAGTTTTTTTACGTTTTATGTTTCCATATCATTTAGACTCTTAGCTGGTGTTGCAAAATCGTAATCTTCTAAAACAGGAAAATTATAGAGTTTTTCCGTGAAGGCAGCCTGAATATATGATTCAACCCACCAGAATATGTCATGTCTTTTTATTCCCTGTCTTAATTTTTTCATTCGAATCTGTCGTTCCTGTTTTGGCATTGTGTACCCATGGTAAAGGGCATCAGCAATTGTTTCAACATCATAAGGATTAACCATGATTGCACCTTTTTGAAGTTGTGCTGAAGCCCCTGCAAACTCGCTCAGTATGACCACCCCGTTTTCTTTGCTGCAGGCACAATACTCTTTTGCAACAAGATTCATTCCATCCTTTAATGGTGTAATCAGAGCAATTTCAGCTGTCCGGTAATGGGCAATAAGTTCATAGCGATTGATGCTTCTGAAAATATACTGAACCGGAACCCACCCATATTTTGTGAAACGCCCGTTAATATTGCCTACCATCTGTTCAATTTCAGTTCTCAGCAATTGGTATTCAGGAATATCTACCCTGCTCGGGACAACAATCTGAATAAATATAACCTTACCCTTCAGGTCAGGATATTTAATTAAAGCTTTTTCAAAGGCCTTTAACCTTTCAAGTATCCCCTTTGTGTAGTCAAGCCTGTCTACCCCTAATATTATCTGTCTATCACCAATGTTTTCATGAATATACCATGCACAGTCCGCGACCTCCTTTGTTTCTGTCTGCTCTGAAAAAAATTTATAATCAATACTTATGGGAAAACTGCCAACCTTGATTTTTCTGTCCCTTGACTGAATTGTAATCACCTGCCCTTTACCAAAGATCGCAACATCCTTTATAAGAGTCCTGACACATTGTATGAAATTTCTCCTGTCCCTCATGGTCTGAAAACCAATAAGATCAAACTCAAGAAGCGCCCTCAGAAGTTCAAGCCTCCACGGCAATTTAAGGAATATGTCAAGTGGGGGAAAAGGTATGTGAAGAAAAAACCCGATCTTTTGTGAAGATTCCAGTGTTTTCAGTTCCTGGGCAATGTTCATCAGGTGATAATCATGAACCCATATATAATCATCTTTTTTTGTGTTCTGAAAAACTACGTGAGCAAACTTTTTATTAACTTCCTGATAGGTTGTCCAGTAATCAGGATCAAAATTACATCTTGACTGAAGATCATGGAAAAGAGGCCAAATGATCTCATTGGCAAATCCGTAATAATATTTTTTAATTTCCTCTGAAGTTAAAACAACAGGCTTTAGATTATATCCTATATTCTTTTGTGCATCCCTGAACAGTGAATCAAAATTCTCGAAATCAGTGCTGAGTGAACAGCCAATCCAGAGCCCTCCTCTGTTTCTGAGGACAGGTGCAAGTGCAGTTACAAGTCCGCCAGAGCCCTGGCGTATTTCGTATTTCTCATTTGTCTTTTCAAGATAGATGGGGAGCCTGTTTGATACAATTACAAGTCTCTTGTAATTCCCAGCCTTATTGTCTGTGTGAGTCTTCAAGCAGTTAAGCCTTTCCAATGATGTTTTGTTAGTCTTCAATCCCTATTCTGTGAATTTTGATAAGATTTGTGGAACCGGTTTTCAGAGCCATGCCAGTGACTATAATCACAATGTCATTGTTTTTGACATATTTTTTTTCGAAAATTATTTTTACACCAGCATCAATCAGACGCTTTGCATCGTTAATTGGTGAAACCAGCAAGGGAGTTATACCCCATGTAAGTGCCATGCGATTATATTGCTCAATAAATGGTGTAAATGCATAAACAGGTTTTGAAGGACGCTGCTTGGAAATGAGTTTGGGGGTTTTGCCTGACACGGAAAATGTAACAATTGCCCTTGCATCCACCTCATGCAAAATGTTTACGGAGGATTGTGCCACAGCGTGTGTTACCAAATCATCAGGGTCTTTCTCAAAATGTATATTATAGCTCATGAACGGGGAGTTTTCAGCTTCCAGTGCAATTCTTTCCATCATCTGAACTGCTTTTACCGGAAAGTTTCCTGAAGCAGTCTCAGCAGACAGCATTACAGCGTCTGTACCGTCATAAATTGCATTTGCAACATCCGATGCTTCTGCCCTGGTTGGAATAGGGTTTACGGTCATTGTTTCAAGCATTTGTGTTGCGGTTATTACAGGCCTGTTTGCGCGGATGGATTTCTTTATGATATGCTTTTGAATATTGGGAACCTGTTCAGGATTTAGCTCAACCCCTAAATCCCCGCGTGCTACCATTACAGCGTCAGCAATTTCAAGTATATCATCAAGGCAGTCAACAGCTTCCGGCTTTTCAATTTTAGCAATGACAGGGATATCGGATTTGCTTTTTTTAATTATATTTTTTATTTTTTTAAGATCATCAGCAGTCCTTACAAAAGAAAGTGCAAAAAAATCAACACCAGCTTTTATGCCGAAGTTAAGGTCTTTAATATCTTTTCCGGTTAAGGACGGAGCAGAAACCTTAACCCCCGGCAGGTTCATGCCCTTGTGTTCTTTTAATATCCCACCGTTGACAATTTTACATGTTATTGTGTCACTGGTTCCTGACAAAACCTTTAATTCTATCAGGCCGTCATCAAGAAGAATCCTGTCACCCGTTTTTGTATCTTCAGGGAGTTTTTTGTATGTTGTTGTAATAGTATCAGGGGTACCGGAAATATCTTTTATTGTTATCCGGACTGTTTTGTTTTTTTTCAGTAAAACAGGTTTTCCGTTTTTTAATTTTCCTGTTCTTATTTTAGGCCCCTGAAGATCAAGCAGTATTGCTACAGGCTTGTTCATTTCTCTGGAAATCGAGCGAATGGAATTGATAACCTCACCATGCTCTTTGTGAGACCCATGGGAAAAATTAAGCCTTGCGACATTCATCCCGGCTGACACCAGTTTCTTCAGCACAGTCCTGCTGCTGGATGAGGGACCGATAGTTGCAATTATTTTTGTTTTGCTCTTTGTATTACTGAAAATTTTCATCACAGTGCTCTCTGCATTCTGCAAGGACATAGTTGGTCAGACCCCTTCCAAGCCCAAGCATAAAGGTTAAATATTCACGAAGATGTCTGGTTAATAAAAAATTTTCCCTGACAAACTGTTTGGCGACCTTTCCCATTCTTTTTAATTTTGCCGGATCATGCAGCAGTTCGCGAATTCTGAGTGCAGCTCCTTCCGGTGTTTCTACAAGAAATCCCGTATAGTAATTATGAATCTGAAGCCTTATACCCCCAACATTGCCTCCGATTACAGGCTTTTCTTTCCAGAGCCCTTCTGTAACAGTCAAACCAAAACCTTCCTGCAGGGATTTCTGTATTATTAATGCAGAGCCGCGCTGCAGGGCGTTTATTGTACGATGTGCATCACTGGGCAGAAGCAGAACATGTATATGGGGGTTCTCCTGTGCAGCAGCCTTTACTTCTCTAAGAACTTTTTCTCCTTCAGGGTCATCTGTTGCGCCCCCACCTGCAAGCACCAGCTCAGCCTGAAAATTATTTTCAGTCAAGGTTTTGAATGCCTTTATAACACCAAGAGGATCTTTGAACATGTCAAAACGTGAAATCTGGGTTAAAACAGGACGATCATTCGGTATCCCGTATTTTGAAAATACTTTTTTAATCTCTTTTTCATCAATATCACAGTTTTTAGGGCTGAGCGGGTCAATACTTGGGGCAACTATAAACTGAGGGTGCGGCAGGGGCCTGGCAAAGGATTTCATGGAAAAAATACTTCCGTCATAACCCTCAACCTTGCTTTTTATGTATTTCCAGACCTTTCTGTCAGGACGGCTTGTGTCAATATGACACCTCCAGACCCATTTGCCTTTGCGTTCTGGACACAGGTCAAGCAAAGCCGCGGGCTGGGGATCATGAATAATTACAAAATCCGCTTCCTCAAGAACAGGCCTGAGGCGATCAGCATTTTTTTCAATGTTTTTTTCATAAATTTTAATCATTTTCTGAGTAAGTTCAACAGAACTCCCCTGCATTCCATTATGAAAGGTTTTTGTAACATCAAAAAACATGTCGTATCCATCGATAACTTCCCAACTGGCATTCAGCCCTAAATCATTCATAAGCGGAAGCATCCAGTCAAGAATTTCCGCAACCCCTCCACCCACCCGGGTTGAGTTTACATGAACTACCCTGGCACCTTTCAGGTTAGCAGCAAGTTGCCTGAGTTGTGATACTACTATTTCACCGGCTATCTCTTCATAGTCATTTAAGTTTCTGGATTTCATCATTCTTAATAGAGTTTGAGTTGCGGTTATATGTTGCTAAAGTTTAGCTGCCTGGCGCAGGTTATATCAGAGTGCTTCAATCGTATCAAGCAAGTAATGTCTGAACGAAAAGTGCCATTTTCGGTCAAGCACTAAGTACTTACAAATATTTATCAACTGTTTTAATCAACTCCTGCTTTAACTCTGAAAGGTTTAAAAAGGAAAAGTCGATTTGTGAAAATGCATCAATCAATGGCTGCGGTTTGTTTTTTAAAAACTGGAGCCAGAAAGTAAAGTCATCGGTTCTGTCAGGAGTGCGCCTGCGCGCTTCAAGAAAATGATAGTAAATAGAACTGTTGCTCATATCAGGTAAATATTTCCTGATGTCTTCGGGAGACGTCATCTTAACACCAGTGTCAAAAACAACTGTAGCAGCACGCATGAGAATGAAACCTTCACCCCTTGGGACCGAAGGTAAGCTTTGCAGTTCGCTCAACCTGTCTTCTATAATTTCAATAACCTTTTCCCTGAGCTTCTCAAGATCAGCAAAACCGTAAGGGTTAATAATCCCTAACTTCTCTGCAAGCACTCCATCACGCAGATGTGTTGAGGCCCACAATGCAAGATCATTGCGAAACTCAGGGTTGTCAAACGTGGGCCTGATAAGTGTTTCACAAAAGTGAAAATACAAACATTGAATTGGACACAAAATGATGCGTTCTTTTAATTCTCTTAGATTTATTGCAGAATCAAGACCACCTGTCTGAGTAATGATTGCGCAGTCTTTAACAGCGAAGACCTGATTTTTCTTAGCATTGGTGCTCTTTGCCATAACTGGAAATACCTTATTTTTTAATACTGGTCATTGCGCTGACTGTAAGTCTGTGACCTTAAAACAGGGAACCGACAGTTGAGCGCTGATGTTACATTCAGGATGTAAAAGTATAATCTGTTAAATTCACAACTATCATATTGCTGTAATTTTTAAATCACAATAATTTTCTATCACCTTTCTCGACCTGTGACCGTTTTTTCTTTAACCATATCAGAATATTTTTCCTGGATTAAGTATCATTTTAGGATCAAAAGCAGCCTTTATTCTTTTGGAAAGCTCTATACCGTCCATGCTTATTGCCATATTCAGATAGTCCTTTCTTAAACAGCCTATGCCGTGTTCACCAGTGATAGTACCCCCAAGCAATATTGCCCTTTTGTAAATCTCTCTTTTTATTTCCGGCAGCATTTTTTTCCATTCATCATAATTCATATCATCCTTCAGTATGTCAATATGGACATTCCCGTCACCAGCATGACCGAACATGACCGATCGCAGTTTTTTCAGTTTCAGATAATTTTTCAGGCCAATTAAAAACTCCGGTATTTCGGATATGGGAACAACAGTATCCTCAGCTAAAAAAACAGGGCTTTCCGCACATATTGACTCTCTGATGGATTTCCTTGTTTCCCATAACCGTTTTCTGTGAGAAGCAGATTCAGCTATAATTATTTTTTCATTATCTGCCTTTATTACTTCTGAAATCATTTCCAAATCATCAAACACTGAATTTTCCGACATTCCATCAATCTGAATCAACAGATGAGCTCCTGCTCCGGGATATTGAACTTTACTGTTAATGTGTTTTGCTACGAGTTTAATGGCATCCTCTTCCATAAACTCGATTGCAGCCGGGACAATCTTTTTGTTTAAAATCAGGCAAACCGTATCAATGGCCTCCTCAAGAGAATCAAATGGAATCAATATATCTTTTGTTACTTTCGGGGCAGGTACAAGCTTAAGATAAATTTTTGTGATTACTGCAAGAGTTCCTTCTGATCCAAGAATAATCCCTATAAGATTATACCCTGTTGAGTTTTTCAGTATTTTTCCACCGGATTTGATCACTTCCCCATCAGGCAAAACAAACTCCAGGCCAGTTACATAATCCATGGTTATCCCGTATTTCACGGCTTTTGGGCCGCCTGCATTCTCGGCAACATTGCCTCCAATTGAACAGCTGTCCAAACTTGCCGGGTCAGGTGGATACATTAATCCTTCGGATAGAGCACGGTTCTGGATATCAGATGTAATAACTCCCGGCTCAACAACAGCAACCATATTTTTTTTGTCAATTTCAATAATCCTGTCCAACAGTTCAAGGGACAGCACCACCCCGCCATTAACAGGCACTGCACCCCCTGTCACACCTGTTCCTGAACCTCTTGGTGTAACAGGCACGTTATGTTTATTGCAGATTTTAAGAGTTTCACTTACATCTTTTACAGATTCAGCTCTGACAAGAATATCCGGAAAGCCTGCAAGATCAGAAGTTTCATCCCTGGAATATTTATCAAGAATATCTCTGTCAGTTTTTACTTTCCTTGCGCCTAAGGCCTGAATAAAAAGAGCTGATATTTTTTTTATTTCATCTGGTTTCAAAATCAAATCCACAATAGTGTTGTTTAAAGTATTTTACAGAATTTATCACAGAATTGAAAGATTAATGTTGATTCCTGAAAAGGACGCGTTCATGCTTCGTTTAATACTACAGCATAACTCAGGGCAAAACCCTGCAGGAGCGGCCTCTGGACGCGAAATTGTTCGCAGCTGAAGCAGCTCCTGCCCATAATGTAAAAACAGATGACATTTCGCCTTGATGAAATTCTTTGGGTAACCAGTGCTTTTTTTCTCTTACTATCATCGTTGTATTCGCAGACTGAAGCCCCTAAACAGAGCCCGGAATCTTCGACCTGCGGCTGCCAAAACAGCATAACCAAAATATTTTAACGCGACGTACTAAAACCGTATGTCGTATTGTTGAAAAGCAATATATCTGCAGTCATCAAAAGAGAAGGTAAAGAAGAAAAATGGCAGGGAATTTATGATGCTGTATTGTGGTTTAAACCCGTAACTCGAAACTCGTAACACGCAACTTCACTTTCCTGCGGACACATCATATTTGTAAATCACGGTTTTAGCATAATTTAGATCATCATGAGCAACCCATAAATATTCTCCGTCCCATGCAAGACCACTGGAAAAACTATAAGGATCATCCCTGTCCAATGTAGCAGGTGAATAAAAGGATTCAATTACATTACCTGATGTATCTATTTTATAGATCAGCAATGTTATTCTTGAAAGAGTCCATAAATATTCACCGTCCCATGCAAGACCGTCAGGAGTGCCACCCGGAGCTTTAAATGAATCAATCACATTGCCTGAGGTGTCTAATTTGTAAATTTTATTTTCATCTCTGTCAGAATTCCACAAGTATTCACCATCCCAAGTAAGGCCCATTGGAGCAGGCCCAGGCGTATCAAATGTATCAATTATATTGCCTGAGGTGTCCAATTTGTACCCCCCCCCCATATACTCAACATTCCATAAATATTCACCGTCCCATGCAAGGCCGTTTGGATCATCACCCGGAGCCTCAAAATACTCGATTACATTGCCTGAGGTGTCTAATTTATAAATATATCCAAAGCTATCAGCATTCCACAAATATTGCCCATCCCATGCAAGACCGGTTGGTAAGTCATCAGGAGCATGGAACGATGCAATGACAGGGGCTGTTTTTGGCTCTACCCAGTCAGTACTCTCTAAATCATATGACCTTGTATGATCAAACAAAGGAATAACGAAAAAAAGCAGGCCAATAGCGTTGTATGATCCTACTCCTTTTTCTATGTTACACCTGCCCCATATGAGTGCAGGGATGACAGGATCAGGAAAAAAGTTGATATATGTTATTGATCCGTTAAGGTTCTTAAAAGATGAATATGGCAGATCAAAACGTGCCCATGTTTGCCTGTTTGTATTGCGAACATACATATGGTCTTCATAAAACGCCAAATCATGCATAATACTACGGCCGTCATCCCAGTACCAGCTCGTGCCGTCAAGCAGACCTGCAAAGGATGTGGTGCTGCAAATGATGCTGACAGATAATGTTACTGTTAAAGTAATGGTTGCAAGTTTGTTCGACATTTTTTAACCTCCCCTGCCTGTTCGCAAGTAACAGAGCAACGGCGGGCGTAAAGGGTTTCGGGTATTGTTGTTTGTATTGCCTATCGGAGGTTTGCTGAAAAATCTTTAAATGTTGCAGGTGGCAGTCCTCCCGGATTTAATTCGGGGTATGGTTTTTCTCATGTTGCTTCAGTTTTTATGCTTCGTTTAATATCTCCCCTTAAACATAATGTAAAAACAGATGATCTTTCACCTTGATAAAATTCCTTAGGCAGTCTGTGCTTTTTTCCTCTTACTGTCATTGTTGTATTCGCAAACTAAAGTCCTGCGGCTACCAAAAACAGATTAACACCTTTGTCTTAATGTTGTTTTAACCACTTGTCAGATATCACCAATATACCTGCCATTCAATAGGACAATCACCTCATTTTTATAGGGAAATTTCCTGTTTTTTTGGGATTGCAGTTCTATGGTATGAGTTTAGCTCAAACTAAAACCTGCTACCAACTGCTGAATTATCAAATACAGGTAGCCGCAGATCGAAGATCCCGGGCTCTGTTTAGGGGCTTTAGTCTGCGCGATTAGAAACCCTGCAACAATGCCCATTTTCAAGCAAAGCGATTGAGAAATCCTTAACTGACTGTTTTCAAGAAGATTTCGGAGTAATCACCGTGTATTAAGAACAAGTTAATCCATCAAACAGATCGCAATATTTCTTTTCTGTTACTGACCAGTCATACCTCTCAAGAACATACCTTCTGCCTGATTTACCAAGTGATCGCTGAATGTCAGGATTATCAAACAAAAAAAGTATCTTCTGAGCAATCTGTTCAACATTTTTCTGCTCTACAATAAGCCCGGTCTTGCCCTCTATTATAATCTCATGGGTTGCGGGCAGGTCTGAAGCAATTACAGCGCACTCGCATCCCAGGGCCTCAACCATGACAAGCCCAAAGCCTTCCATAGCCACAGATGGAAAAACAACCACCTCTGAAGACCGGTATATTTCAGGAAGTTTTCTGTTCTGAACAGCACCTGAAAATTCAACCTTTCCATTAAGGTTCATTGTAGAAACAAGCTCCTGATAATAATTCTTCTGCGGGCCATGTCCCACAACAGTTAAGGTTGAATCCGGATATTTCCGCAGCACTATTGCAAATGCTTTTATCAAATATAACAAGCCCTTATTTTCATCCAGCTTCCCGACAAACAGCAGTGATCTTTTTCTTCTTGGACCCTCAGGCGGCTTAAACTCTGTTTTCAGATCAACCCCCATTGATATAACGTGTACCCTGCTGGCACGAATGCCAAAAGAAAGAACCTTTTCCTCCATGGCTCTGCTCACCACAATGATTTCTGAGCTCCGCAGCAGAATGAATCGCTTTATGGCTGTTAGAAAAAATCCCTTCAGAGCAAAAATATCGCTGCCGTGAACAGTGCACACAACCGGAACTGTTGATTTCAGAAGGCTTTTTGCAATTACTGCTACCAGCCCCTGTGGGATCAGCCAGTGCGCATTAATCAGACTGAAACGGTTTGAGGATAATAAGCGCATGGTTGCAATTAATTCTCCAAGAAAAAAAAAGGGCACAAGCAGGTAACGAAAAGGATTCTGTTTTAATCTGTTAAGAATACCACCTTCATAGGCCAGTGTCTGCCATTTTTTAAAAAAATATCTGAACCTTTTAACATCTATGCCATGGAATATCTGCCTTGCTTCAGTGCCTTGACTTTGAGGGGTGAGAAGATGGATAGAGTATCTGTTTTTGATCCTTTTACAAAGGTCAAAAACAAATGGTGGATCAGTATCACCTTCCCAGCGGGGAAAAGTCGATGTTAATATTAAAACCTGTTTTTTTTTGTTGCGCATACAATCCACTTCATTTAAACTGACAGAATCATGTACTTGTGTAACAAGTTGCCAGGCGTAAACACACAAGCAAGCTCCTGCCTGGCAGACAGTTCTGATAACCATTAGAGTGATGTTAACATGAAACCACACTTTATTATATTTTGCAAACTTCGTGGACCTGTCCTTCTTGCTCTCTGCATATTTCTTTTCAATGGCTGTTATCCAGGGTTGATTGTGCCTGGGAAAGTTGATGTTTTTACAAAAAAATCAGCCCGCAAATTAAAAAAAAACAGTCATCTTGCAATTCTTCAATTTCAAACCTCTGAATCAACACCTGAGCTTGGTCTTAAAGCTTCTAAAATTTTTGATGAAAAAATCAGCAAAAAACATTTTTTCAAAACAATTACCATTATTGAGGACACTTCATGGTTTAAAAGGGAAGAACGTTTTAAAATTAACAAAGCGGTCCTTCAGGCAAGGTCATTAAATGCAGATTTGCTACTTTTCGGTGCCATTGAAGATTATATGCCTGCTGATAATATTGAAACAAAAGTAACATTAGCTGTGAAACTGATTAATGTTGCATCCGGTGAGCTTTTGTGGTGGGGCAGAAAAAAAACAGTTGGGAAGCCTGGCAACACTTTTCTTTTTTTTGCTAAGTTCCTTTCCCCCAGCCCTCCTGATGTTGAAAAACTTCTGAACAAAGCTGCACAAAATATTATTGATGATATTTTCCAGGAAGTTCATAAGGAGAAAAAACCCGGTTTTTTGAGCAGGGTACTTAACAAGTTAAGGACAAGCAAACCACCCCCCCACATTATGTCAGCTGAAGAAATGGAATCGAAAAAACATTACAATGAGCTTGAACCTGCTGAAGAAGAATGGACAAAGGAGCCAGAACCTGTCAGATCTATCCCAACTGATAACCTGACAGGGGAGCAGGAACCCGTACAATCCGTTCCAATTGATAACATGACAATGAAGGATATTCTGGATAAAGCACTTGAGGATCTTGATTCTGTTGATAATGACAATATGACTTTACGCTAATCAGGACTTGTGTGCTGTCAAAAATTTTAAAAAAAGAAAAACATGGGCCACAAAGCACAGAGAAATAATCTCTGGTTTGTTTTTTTTAAAACGTAATCTTAGTCAGGAAGTACGAAATGACTTTTGCTGTTTTCATTATCGCAATTATTCTTAATGCGGTTGCAAATATTTTAATGAAGGCCGGAGCCCTGGCCCCAAAAGAAAACACCGGAATAACCGATGTGTTTCTGAATATGGTATCAAATCCAGTAATCATTTCAGGTGTAATCTGCTTTTGGCTGGGCCTTGCTGCCTATAATTATGTCCTGATAAAAACAGACCTCAGCGTTGCGTACCCCATTATGACAAGCATAGGTTATGTTATTGTGATACTGGCATCGTGGCTGTTTTTCAAGGAAACTCTTACTTTTTTTCAACTCAGCGGGATTGTTCTAATAATTGCAGGTGTATGGATGGTTGCCCGTTAACCAGAATTCAGAGAATCAATAACTAATGAAAAGCAATACATTGTTTCTAATATTCCGAAGTATGCGCCCCAAACAGTGGACAAAAAACCTGGTGCTTTTTGCTCCTCTTGTTTTTTCTCACAACCTTTTCAACCAGAGTCATCTTCTGAAATCCCTGACAGCTTTTGCAGTATTCTGTCTGGTTTCAGGCAGCGTCTATATTCTAAACGACATCATTGACCTGGAACAGGACAAAAATCATCCCATAAAATCGAAAAGACCCCTGGCTTCTGGACAGCTCTCCAAACCATCTGCAATTGTATTTTTTTTTCTGATTTTGATTGTAACATTTATCAGTACAAAGATTTTTCTTAACAACCTTTTTTTCATTACAACCATCTGCTATCTCCTGCTGCAAATTGCATACTCATCATTTCTAAAGCACATAGTTATTATTGATGTGTTTTCCATTGCTGCAGGATTCCTGCTCAGGGTAATTGCAGGAGCAGAAGTGATAGAAGTAACATTTTCAACCTGGCTTCTTTTTTGCACTATTCTTCTTTCACTGTTTCTTGCACTAAGTAAAAGGCGGCACGAGCTTTTACTTCTTGAAGATAATGCGATAAACCACAGAAAAATTCTTTTTGAATACAGCCCTGAACTTCTTGATCAGATGATATCAATAGTCACTACTGCTACTGTCATTGTTTACATGCTGTATACAGTCTCCGAGGACACAGTTAAAAACTTTGGAACAGACAACCTGAAATATACAACGCCGTTTGTTCTTTACGGGATCTTTCGGTATCTGTATCTTATTCATCAGAAAAACGAGGGAGGAAGCCCGGAAAAAGTACTTTTAAATGATCGCCCGCTTCTGTATGGTGTGCTTTTATATGGGCTGACAGTCTGCCTTATTCTTTACTTTTAGCCTGAATTATTCATGAACCCCTCGACAAAGGAGTATATGTGACATATCGATGCTTGCGTAGATTATTTCTTTCCTCTTCTGATATATTTTCCGATAAAAAATCTTTCCAGTTCCCTGCTATTTCAAGAAGGGGATCTGCCCTGAGCAGGGTATCGTCCTTCCCTGAAAGAACCTTCAATAATTCAGTATTGTGTCCCCAGAATTCAGAATTCTGCGCAGAAAAATTTGATTTTAGCGTTGTCATTTTATACTATATGCATTAATATATTAAACGTTATGAAAAAGATAATTAAAAACACAACCTACGAAAAACAAGCTGTCGAGGACAAGCATTTCTGGAAAAGGCAAACACCGGAATACCGGTTGGATGTCCTGGAACAGCTTCGCCTTGAAGCGGGGAATTTCCTGTATGTTTATCCAGCAAGACTTCAAAGAGTTATTAGCGTTATTAGGAGAAAACGACGTTGATTATATGATCGTCGGTGGTTATGCTGTGGCTTTTCATGGGTACCCGAGGTTCACAAAGGATATTGATATCTATTTTGATGCCTCACCTGACAATATTGAAAAAATCATCCGAACACTCGAACAATTCGGGTTTTCAAAACAAGAGTTGGACAAAGCGCTCTTTTCAACAGAGGGCAATATCGTCACTTTTGGCGTTTCCCCTGTAAGGGTAGATTTTATAAACCAGATTGATGGTGTTGAGTTTGTGGAAGCGAAAAAGAATCGTATTCGAGGAAAATACGGTGACATCGAAGTCTTTTTTATAGGCAGGGATGACCTTATAAAAAACAAGGGGTCAACTCCAAGGTCGAAAGACAAAGCCGACATCGAAGAATTGTCATAACAGCTGGATGGCTCAGGAACCAGAAGCAGCAGGTCAAAGGGATCATCTTCACGGGTTTGCTGTCCAAACAGAAATTCCTCTAACAAGTCATCAGGCCATAAATAATTACGGTTTGTTCTTTATTATTCTCGATTTGATATTTACCTGCCTCTGCAGATCCTTCTGAACCTTTTCTGCCCTGCTGCGGGTAACAAACCTGCCTATCTTTACCCGGTACCAGATTCCTTTATTGCCCAGTTTAGTTAAATCTGTCCGTTCCACATATGCGTCAAATCCCTTGTTCTTAAATCTTGCAGCTTCTTTGTCAGCAAGTTTTTTCTTCCTGAAAGAACCTGCATGAATTGCGTAAGTTATAGAAGGAAGTAGATCTTTTCTGATTTCTGTTTTTTTCTTATTCGCTGTTTTTTTTGCAGGTTGTTCCTGTTTTTTTACTCTTTTAATAATTGGTTTTACACTCTCAACCGGCAGGTTTTTTTCCTGCAGAAGAATTTTCTTTTCCCCGGTTGAAACAGCCACCTTTTTTTCTTTTAAAACCAGCGCTTCAGACTTCTCAGGCAGGCGTTTTTTCGATTGTTTTGCTGCTTTCTCAGATCTCTTTTCGCTATCCCTCTTTAACAGGCTCTTTAACAGCTTCTCTTCTTTCTTAACAATATTTGCAACTGGATTAGAAAGAGTTGTTCCTGTCCTGGACTTTAAATAATAAACACCACCCCCAATAGCAACAATAAGCAAAACTGAAATTCCAATAAATACCGGCAAGCTTTTAGAAGAAGTCCTCTCGCGGGCTGTCAATTTTTCATCAGATGCAGAATCAAGTTCATCAAGAGCCTTATCCAGAATTTCCTTTGTCGAAATTTCCTCCTCTTCCTGCCCTGGTTCAGGCATGGCATCCCTGGCATTTTTTTCTTCATCATCTTCAAGAGCAGCAGTTATTTCTTCAGCCAGATCAACTTTAAACTCTTCATCATGCTCTTTCTCAATTGTTTCTTCAGAACCTGCCTCATCCTGCCCTTTGCTCTCCCCGCTGGCCGGATCACCAGTCCCTGTATCTTCCGGATTTGTTGACCCTTCATTCATCTCATCATTCAATGTGTCAATTGCTTCATTAACTTTTTGCTCATCAATCAGTATTCCTTCTTCAGATTCTTCCTTTGTCTCATCATTTTCTCCAGCATTGCTTTCTTCTTCCCGTATTTCAAAAGCCTGTTCTTCAGAAGAGTCAATCTGAATGCCAGGCGGCTGGTCTTCAAGTTCCAGCTTAAATTCAGTTTCAGATGGATCTGCAGCTTTTATCTCATGATTTAACTCAATTTCCTCAGGGACCTCTTCAAGATTCTTTGTCACTGTTTCATCAATATCCTCTATCAATTCCTTCAGTTTAAGATCATCTTCGGAACTGTCATCATGTTTCATGTTCTCTTCAAAAGGATTTTCTATCAGGGGAGAATCACAAATTGGACATATGTTTTTGTCTTCTCCTTTTATTTCAAGTTCGCATTTTGTACAATACATGATAGACTCCTAAGTGAATAAAATTAATGTTTTGTAAAGTCTATAATTCCCGTAAAATATCTAACTTGGATTATTTTGTAATAATTCGCCATTACAAATTAAAAATCAAGCTTTTTATTAACCTGAATACGCAAAGGTCTAACAACCGGTTGTTTATGTCTGGCGCTACAGTCTGCTTTTGACTGTTCCTGTAATGCATTCCCTGTCAAGATCAAAAAGGAGATCCCTTTTATTGTTGCACGATAAAATAACTTTTTTATCCTCAGTTATTGTCCCTATTACTTCAGAAGTAATCCTTTGTCTGGAAAATTTTTCGATTACCTGGCAGGTTTTTTCTTTATCCACGCAAAGCACAAAGCCATAACTCAAAAATGCTTTCAGCCAGTCAATCAGATTAAATGCATCAGGTTTTGGAATTTTATCTATCTCAATAACAGCCCCTTTCTCAGAAGCTTCCAGAAGAAGGCAAATCGTGCCAAGCAGGCCCCCGTTGCTTACATCTTTTGCTGTGCTGCACAGGTCATTCTCTGCAAGCAGTGTCATAACTTCCAGCCTTTCAAGAACCTGCCTGGAGTTTTTACCTGAATTTGTATCCCAGCTTATAACAGGCTTACACTGGTAACCCCTGCCCTCAAGATCAACAGCAAACACTATATCCTGGCCTTCGCGGGCATTATTGCTCAAAAGAAGCCTGCTGGCAACGCCCATTATGGATACTGACAGGGAAAGCTCTTTTGTGTCAGGGTGGAGATGCCCCCCCACCATGGGAACACAAAATTTTTCACATCCCTTTTTTATGCCCCTAACTATCTCCTCATAATATTTGCTGTCTGGAACACCCATTACATTAACCATGGCAAGGGGCTTCCCGCCCATGGCATAGATATCATTGACACTGGCCATAACAGAAGCTTTACCTGCCCCGTAGGGATTGGCTTCAATCAATCCTGACCAGATACCGTCAGCTGCAATTAAAATATATTCACCTTTGTTAGATATGGCAGCAGCATCTTCTCCCATGTATGCAACAGTATTTCCAAAATCTGCAACAGTCCGGAGCGTGTCTGTTATCCGGTATATATCCCTTTTTCTGGTAAGACCAGGATATTTTCTAATCTCCTCAATAATTTTTTTTATCACTTTTTAATTTTCTCCTCCTGTTTCTCCCAGATCTGCCTCCATCAACCAGTGTGGTTTCTCGAAGCAAAAAAATACATCTCCTCTGGTCACCCACTTAAGACTTTTAAAAAAAGGCACATTTTTTGTCTGAACATGAGCATAAAAATGCTCTGCCTTTTCCTGTTTTACTGTTTCCACTGCTTTCTGTATAAGAGTTTTTCCGGCTTTGCCCCTCTGTTTTTTTATAACTGCCAACCGCCCCCCCCACCAGATGCCGTCCTCTGCCTCATAGACCCTGACCGTACCTATGATCTTACCATTATATAACGCAGCAATATGAATTGATTTTTCATCATTCAGGTCCCTGTCAGTTTCTTTGAAAAGTCCCTGCTCTTCAACAAAAACAGCTTCCCTTATCTGATAGCACTGGTTCAACTCATCCTCATCACGAACTTTCCTGCAAACAATGTCAGCTTTCATACTCGCCTCTTCTATCACCATTCACTTTCAAACAGTGCAAGTGACGAACATGCACTGCACCTTACACAGCCTGCTTTGGACAGGCTTGAAGATAGCTTGTGCTTTTTTAAAATTACGCAAATCTGTTCATAAAGAAACATCATTGCATCGGGTTCAGGTGGCATTCGCTTTTCCAAAAATGTACCTGGTACAGGACGAAGTGGCAGAAGATATGGAAAAACACCAAGCCCGCTCATCAGTTCCGCACCCCTTAATATTTCCTCAGGCTCATCCCCGATACCGGCTATGAGAAAACTGCTTACCTGGTTTCTGCCAAAAACAGACACCGCATCATCCCAGCTCCTCATGTATTTTTCCAGTCCGACAAAAGCCTTGCAGGGTGCAATATTTTTAAGGCTTTCCATATTGCAGGTTTCAATATGAACCCCTAAAGTATCAACACCTGCATTTTTTAGCCTGTCAAAAACATGATTACTGCAGGGCGGTGATATCTGCACATGTACAGGAAGGTCTGTCTTAAGTTTTATGCTTTTCAC
>JAJRXD010000073.1 GCA_024276465.1 Deltaproteobacteria bacterium | reverse complement strand
CACTCAAAAAATGCAAACTGCGTGGTATGCCACGGTTTTATTCCCAACACCAACGTGCAGATCGGCTCAGGCAACCGTGACAACTGCGCTCTGTGTCACGGGCAGGGAGCCTACAGCAACTCGGGCATAAATAAAATTCACAAGAGTATGGTAAAAGAGGGGCTCAGCTGCCTTGAATGCCATTTTGACCAGAGGCCGCCAATTGATGTTACAACCGGCCCGCCTGTGGGCAGCTCAACAGTGATATGTCAGATATGCCACAGCAATGAAAGCCCAAGCAAATTTGAAAATGACATGGACGGGCTGCATAAAAAGCATTTAAAGAAAAAGATCGAATGCGGAGAGTGCCACATTGACGCTGTTTTACAGGATGACAGAGTCCCAATGCCAGCTCAGGTTGATGACAGCAGAAGAGCGCTTATTGACCGCACGGGCTATAATGAGTGTACCTTCTGCCACAGCGGTGGGGAAAATGGAAGCATAACAACAGTTCACAAAAAACATGCCTCCTCACAGTGGCAGTGGTGCTATAACTGTCACGAAGGAAGCGACCTGCGGCCCATTGGCGCTCAGCCTCCTGTTACTCAACCATCCGAGGCCTGTGATCTGTGCCATGGAGGAAGCAAACAGTACAATGATGCATTCCCTTTTGACATTCACCACAAGCACGGGAAAAAAGCAAAGTGCTATGCCTGTCACCAGGGATCGCCTCCGATATTTAACTGGCCAAGCTCATGGAGATAATGATAAAAAAAGCCGGCTCTTTTAATGAGCCGGCTTTTTCATGGAATTTCTTTTTTCATTTGCTTGATCTTTTGCAGCAAAATATGTATATTATAAATATACAGGCCAAAATCTGAAGAATTTTAATGTATATACAAAAAAACTTTTTAAAGAGAAGGAATAAAGTCATGACAGGATTAGCTTTAGTGATTGCAGTTATTGCTTTAGTACTCGCATATAGTGCCTTTCGTAAGAGCGGCGGGTCAGCCAACGAGCTAAAGTCAAAAGTTGAAGACCTCGGTATTACAACAGAAAACCTCAGACTAAAAACTGCAGATGCACTCAATCGCCTTGAAAAAACCATTAGAGGGGAAAGCAGGAAGGTCGAAAAAGAGGAAGAAGCTTCACCAGAAAAACCCGCTGAAGAAAAGGTTGTCGATCAGGACACAATAAAAAACAGTGATTAATTACCTTTGATACATTCGCAAAAAGTCATCAATGTTGTTTCAGATGGCTAAGTTAAAAGTTCAATTGCTATGCAAGTTGAGCTTGTGAAATCCCTCAATCATAATGCGGGGGCGTAGTATTTTTTTGGTACGAAGGCATACATTTAGTATTTCGAGTCCCGATTAAAATCAGAAGAGATTGGACTTTTTACGACGCCATCACCTTTCAGGCTTAAAAACAAGACAACCAAGGGGTGGCAGGGTAAGATTTATGGAATATGGCTTGCCATGCCACAAAAGAGGATCTGCTTTGACTCCTCCGAAGTTACCCATATTACTTCCCCAGTAGCATTCTGAATCACTGTTGAGAACTTCTTTGTAAAAAGCATCCAAAGGAACCCCAATTCTATAATTGAAGCGGGGCACAGGTGTGAAGTTACAGACAAATACCAGTATATTATCCGGATCCTTTCCCCGTCTGATAAAGGAAATTATACTGTTGTCTGTGTCGCTGAAATCGATCCATTCAAAACCTGCATGGTCAAAATCCAGTTCATACATTGCAGATTCTGAAAAGTAGAGGTGGTTCAGATCTCTGACAAACCTTTGAAGACTTTTGTGAGATTCATATTGCAGCAAATGCCAGTCTATACTTTTGTTATGATCCCATTCTGACCACTGACCAATATCACTGCCGGCGAAAAGGTGTTTCTTCCCTGGGTGTCCGAACATATACCCGAAAAGCAGCCTTGAATTTGCAAACTTCTGCCACACATCACCCGGCATTTTATCAAGGAGCGATCTCTTGCCATGAACCATTTCATCATGGGAAAAAGGAAGGATAAAATTTTCATGAAAAGTATAAAGAAGCGAAAAAGTAAGCATATTATGATGGTACTTCCTGTGAACAGGTTCCTTTGACATATATTCAAGAATATCATGCATCCATCCCATGTTCCATTTGAGGGAAAATCCCAGGCCACCAAGATAGGTTGGCCTTGAAACAGCAGGCCATGCAGTTGATTCCTCAGCTATCATCAAAACCCCGGGGAAATAACTGAATGCAATCTCATTGAGCCTTTTCAGAAATTCTATAGCCGGAATGTTTTCCCTCCCCCCGTATTCATTCGGAATCCACTCCCCCTCACTGCGCGAATAATCAAGATAAAGCATGGATGCCACAGCATCAACACGAAGCCCGTCAATATGATACTTGTTAAGCCAGAACAGAGCATTTGAAATCAGAAAATTTCTGACTTCATTCCTGCCGTAATTAAACACAAGCGTGCCCCAGTCAGGATGCAGGCCCTTTTTAGGATCAACATGTTCATAAAGGCAGGTTCCGTCAAAACATGCAAGAGCATGTGCATCTGTTGGAAAGTGAGCAGGAACCCAGTCCAGTATCACGCCAATATTGTGCTGGTGGCATTTGTCAATAAGATACATCAGATCCTCAGGCTTGCCAAACCTTGCGGTAGGGCTGAAGTAACCGGTTACCTGATAACCCCATGACGGGTCATACGGATGAGAGGCAAGGGGCATAAATTCAATGTGGGTATAGCCCATGTCTGTCACATATTCAATCAGCTTTGAAGCGATTTCGCAGTAAGTTAAACTTCTGAAATCATCTTCAGGCACCCTCATCCAGGAACCAAGATGAACTTCATAAATTGAAATCGGCTTTTGAAGCTGGTTTGTTTTATCCCTTTTCTCCATCCATTTCCGGTCATTCCATGAATACTTGTCAATATCATAGGCAATGGAAGCAGTTTTAGGACGAAGTTCTGTAGAAAAAGCATAAGGGTCTGCCTTGACAATGATACTTCCATCCCTGGTTTTTATTTCAAATTTATATAATCCACCCTCTTTAAACTCTGGTATAAAAAGTTCCCAAATCCCGGAGATTCCCCTCGCCCTCATGGGATGCCTGCGTCCATCCCAGCAGTTAAAATCTCCTACAACACTTACTCGTTTTGCATTCGGAGCCCATACTGCGAAAAGAAATCCCTTAATACCTTTGTGAATGGTTTTTTTTGCCCCAAGCCTGTCATAAATATTATGGTTGTTGCCTTCGGAAAAAAGGTGCATATCATAGTCTGAAAGCATGGGGGGAAATGAATATGGATCATGACAGACAGATGTTTGTCCGTTGCAGTCTGTCATCTCCAGACTGTAAGTAAAAAATTGTTTCACACCTGTAAAAACTGTCTCAAAAAGACCATCCCCATGAACTTTTTTCATCTTTTTTTTCCTGTCTGGAAATTTATCAGGCAGAACAAAAAGCTCCCGGGCATCAGGCTGGAATGATCTTACAATAAGCGAATTATCACCCTGCCCTTCAGCTTCATGCATTCCAAGCACACTGAACGGATCATGATGATCAGCCTTTGTTATTTTATCTATCATGTATAAGGGGGTAGCAGGTTTCATCTTTAGTTTTTATAACTCCTTGGCAAATTCAATAAACATTTTTTGTTATTGATCTACATACAAAGGTTTGATTTTTACCGATGAAGTATTGGCAGATGCTGCCAATCTGATCAACGGAATTGATGCTATGATGGCAAGTCCCCTGAAAAACAGACTTCTTGGACTGAAAGGGGTTGGCAGCCTGTGATGACTACATATCTCCTTTAATAATAATGTGAGCTGATAGCTTGGTAACTAATTCATAAAAGCACTGAACTTTGTCAGGGACAGGCTTACTCCTGATGGTTTTATTGGGAGGTATTTGCCAGGCACCGTGAAATTAATTGACCCGGAAAGACCGTTTTCAGGATTAAACTTAAGCGTTCCGCCAAGGACAACAACTTTATCTAAATTAACACCATAACCTATTCCAAGTGTGGGGGTTTTTGTTTTAAAGTTCCACCCAACCTTGCCTGAAAACCCCACACCCACAGACAGGGATATTTCAACATAGGATTTCTGGCAATCAAAACTCAGGGAGCCAACAACAAACCATAACGTAAACTTCCCGCCAAATGGTACCAATATACAATCAATATCAATTAAATCCGGGACAGGAACGCCTGACTGAATGCACCAGTTCTGTGTGATGTCATAGGAATAGCCTGAAACAAAAGCCTCTGCACTTAGACGTACATCCTCTATTGCCTGGACAACACCAATCATCCCATCCTGAATAAGGTAGTTCCAATAGTTGGAAAGGATCAATCGATCCAGTTCGTTCAAACCGGCATTGTTGATAATATCATATCCCTGTGACAGATAATCGGCATAAACAAGCCCTGCCCTGGTTTCATATGCCATGTTTTCATCAACTATCTCTGCAGCCACCTCAGCTGCGAGGTGATATCTGTTAACCGATGCAGGTATCTCACACTCTTTGCATATCAGCCAGTCAACGTCATATGCCGGCAGATAGGGGTTTTGATCCCTGACCCCGTCAGCACAAAATTTTTCCCCCTCTTTGATGCCTGTTAGTTGCTGAATGATATCGGGATCAAGAATATACTCCAGAGACATGGGAATTGCAGGTGGTATGCCTTCAGAGTAAAGCTCATCAAACATTAAAAGAGTCAAATCTGACAGTTTTAATAACGTCTCAGTACCCTCCGTCGATAAGCCGTCCATCGCTGGCTCAGGCAAAACATATGGGTCTGTTGCATCTTCAAGCACATGAAGAAGTGCCTCTGAAGCATCATCCATGCCTGCTCCTTTGTAATATTCTGCAAGCCTCTCCAGGAAAAAAGTCTCTCCAGGGCGAAGCGCTGAGGCCTTTAACTGTGCAAAAACAGCATTGTCATAATCTCCTTGAGCAGCAGATGCATTAGCTAAATTATTAAGTGCCGGAACAAAAGAATCATCAAGAGAAAGCGCGTATATCAACAGTTTTTTTGCATCATCATATTCTCCACGGTCATTGAGGTGGAAAGCAACATTGCTCAGGTGCTCAGGCTCATCAGGCTGAAGAAGGGCTGCTTCAATATAGCACCAGAAACCCACATCAAGAAACAATGCATGTTCTTCATCAAAACCACCCATTAAGGTATAGCTGTTACCCTGAACAGCATATGCCCAGTCGCGGCGGTTTACAACCGGATTCAGCTGGGGCTCTTCCTCATCAGTAGCCTCAACAATAATCGGATCTGTTCCTTCAGTGGTTTCAAGTGGAAAACCGGAAACATACTGATCTACATTTTGAATCTCTTCTGCCGGAAGGGCAGGATAGGTCTGGTCACGCCAGGTTTTCAGTATGGACAGCACTTCAGCCTGCGTAACAGTGCTGTTTTCACCATCCTGTACATCCTCACACGCATCACCTATGCCGTCACTGTCCTTATCCGCCTGGTCCGGATTGCTGACAGAAGGGCAGTTATCTTTAAAATCCACAATACCATCACTGTCAGTGTCAAAAGGAGGTGCAGGGTTTTCACATCCTGTAAATAGAAAAAAAGCAAACAGGATCGTTGCCAGCACAGTTAACTTTCTATCAAATAATTTCATCTGCTTTAGTTTTCTCCACGGTTTCAGGATTTTTGTTTATTAAAGTTTATGACAGCCACCTGGTGTCTTTCACCCCTGTTTTTTCAGTTTCAGTTCTTTAACCTTGTTTACAACAGCAGTCAGGACCTCACCTGAAGGCCCCCTCACAATATAATCAGAAACAACACCTGTAAGGGCTGTTTCTGATGGATTAATTTCTACAACTTTTGCCCCAGCCCCCTTTGCAATCTCCGGCATTGTTGCTGCAGGATAGACAACTGCAGAAGTACCTATAACAAGCATCAGATCACAGGTCTTTGATTCATGATCAGCTTTGGTAAGTGCATCAACGGGTATTGCTTCACCAAAAAAAACAGCATCTGGTTTAACCGGACCTTGACATTGTTCACACTTTGGCGGAATTTTGTCAAGGGAGATTTCCCTGCTTGGAATCCTGTGACCGCAATCCATACACACAACAGACAATAAATTGCCGTGAAACTCAATTATTTGCCTGTTGCCTGCCACGTGATGAAGACCGTCAACATTCTGGGTAATAATGGAGCTGAGCAGGCCCATATTCTCCATCTCAGCAAGTGCAGTATGGCCATTGTTCGGCTTTGCCTTGTTTATCTCCCTGTGCATCTCACGAAGCATCATCCATGCCTTTTCAGGAGAATACCGCAATGTTGTAATATGCCCATACTCTTCAGGATCATATTTTTCCCAGAGACCGCCTTTACCCCGAAAAGAAGCTATTCCGCTTTCCACAGACATCCCTGCACCACTGAGGGCAACTGTCTTTTTTGAATTTAATATGTCACTTGCCAACCGGGTTATCTCAGCTTCTGTAGCCATCTGGTTTCTTCCTTTTTAAATATCCTGACTTTATGCCCAGATACCTTCGCGCATAAATGCGCTCCTACCTCTTTTTTTCTTTGCCTTTATCCCTTGCCCCTTTGTTCCTCTGTACCTTTATCTTCATGTCAAATCATCCTGATCATAAAATCCGTACTTGTTTAAAATATTCTCCATGTTTCCGGGAAAACATCCCTGCCTGTACATGTGAAAATCATGTATATAATGGTTTAAATTACCATACATGTTTTTCCAGCTATCCAGTGTCCCGTTTTTCTTTGCTAAAACATAATCATCTATAATAACCTGAATTTCTTTCAGTAGCAAATGGCGTATCTCATGGTCAATGTCCCTGAACTGCTTTGAGTCTGGTTTGCATTTTCTGAGTTTTTTCAGAAGCCGATCCATATCCTCAAGAATTTTTTGAAATATCTCGCTCCTGATTTCCGAGTCAATCTTTCCGCCTCCATTTTCAGTATTTTCTTTAACAATTATGTTTTTATAGAGTTTTTCTATCTGCCTGATACTCATAACAGTAACCGCTTTATCAGTTTTTCATTACTAACTTATTCTACATGATTTTAATTTTCAAGGAATAAAAAAAGGATTTCCCTTTGCAAGCAATGGGAAATCCTTTTTACAGGCTTAAACTCTAAATTACGAAAAATCTATGCTTTATCCTTATCAGCTTTCTTTGCCGGTTTTTTCTTTGTCTTCTTTTCTTCTTTTCCCAAAACACTTAACTCAACAATAGAGATCGGTGCATTATCACCATGGCGCCTTTTATATTTCAAGACCCTGGTATACCCGCCATTTATCTCTTTAAATCTGGGGGCTACTTCATCAAAAAGTTTTTTTGTCACACTTTTCAGCCGAATTATTTTCATTGCCTGTCGTATGGCATGCAGGTCACCACGCTTGCCAAGTGTGATCATTTTATCTGCGAGACGCCTGACCTCCTTGGCCTTTGCGTCTGTTGTCTGAATTTTTTCATGCTCGATAAGAGACGTCACCATATTTCGCAATGTTGCCAGCCTGTGACTTGTAGTTCTGCCCAATTTTCTTCCGGCTTTTAAATGTCTCATATATCACTCCCCATTCACTTCTGCATTTTCAACTGAACTTTCGCTTTCATCTCTTTTTGTGTCGTCTTCATTCTTGACATCATGAGGTGGTTCAAATCCGTCCAGATTCATTCCTAATGTTAAATCCATGTCAGTAAGAATATCTTTTATTTCATTTAGTGATTTTCGGCCAAAGTTTTTTGTCTTAAGCATTGCGCCCTCACTCTTGGAAACAAGTTCCCAAATGTACCTTATTTCAGCATTCCGGAGGCAATTGGAGGATCTCACAGACAGTTCGAGTTCATCAATGCTTCTATATAAATTTTCATTAAATTTTGGTTTTTCAGGCTCGGTTTTTTGGGGTTCTTCAAGTTCTTCTTCAAAATTTACAAAAAGTTTCAGCTGGTTCTGAAGAATTTTTGCTGCAAATGCAATTGCATCCTCCGGAGTAATACTGCCATCGGTCCATACTTCCAGTGTAAGCCTTTCATAGTCTGTCACCTGCCCGATTCTTGAATGGGTTATGTTGTAGTTAACCCGTCTGACAGGACTGAAAATAGCATCAATAGGTATAGTGCCTATTGGAGCGGCTTCATTATTCTTTTTTTCAGCTGGTCTGTAGCCCATCCCTGAATTAACAATCATTTCCATGTTCAGGGTTGCATCAGCGGAAAGTGTAGCGATATGATGCTCTGGATTCAGAACTTCAACATTACTGTTTAAAACTATATCTCTGGCTTTTACCAGCCCTTCTCCCTTGGCCTTTATATGAATTGTTTCAGGACCCGCAGAATAAAGTTTCATCCTGACACCCTTTAAATTCATAATTATTTCAGTAACGTCTTCTGTAACCCCTGGGATTGTAGAAAATTCATGCAGTATTCCATCAATTTTTATTGCAGTAATTGCATTGCCCTGAATCGAAGACAGAAGCACTCTGCGCAGTGAATTACCTACTGTCAGCCCGAATCCTCTCTCAAACGGTTCTGCAACAAATTTCCCGTAGTCATCCGAAAGGGTTTTTTCATCTACATTTAAAGACCTTGGTCTAATAATTTTTTGCAATTTCCGAAACATGCATACATCCTCACTTTTAGGAAGTAAAATTCAATTAATGATTATTTACTGTAAAGCTCTACTATAAGTTGCTCTTTGATTGGCATAGTGATTTCATCCCGTTTTGGCATGTCAACTATTTTCCCGGAATAGTTGGCAGAATCCAGTTCAAGCCATTTTGGAATTCCACGCTGCCCGGCTATTTCCAATGATTCGTTTATTTTTTGAATTTTTCTGCTTTTCTCGCGTACCTGAATAACATCTTCAGGACTGACAAGAAATGATGGTATAGTAACTTTTTTGTCGTTGACCAGAAAATGT
>JAJRXD010000072.1 GCA_024276465.1 Deltaproteobacteria bacterium | reverse complement strand
GCATTCAGGCCGGGAACAATATTTCTGTTTCCGTGCGTTACGAGGGTCAGGGCGAAAATAGGTTCGACAATGCAGACAGATACGTTTGCGTGGAAATGCCATGATACTGAATCCTCCTCAGTATCATAATGGCGTAACAAACAACAGACGGAAACAGAAAGAAAAACAGAAAGAAAAAACAGAGAAGAAGAGTTGTTACATAAAGTTCTGGAAGAAAAAGGAAGAAGAAAAAGAAAACATTTTCATATCGCCACTACTGGTACATTTTCAGGTCGCCCCTGACAGATGGTTGTACCCTGGAATTAATCTAAGTGTATTTTTCGTGTCAGGGAGTCCGGATGCAGGAATCTTACGACTGTTGATTGTTTGTGCAAAATTTTAGCAACCTCAAATTCAGTATGCGGCATTAATAAAATGAAACTCACGCACGAAGGTTCAACAAAATCAGTTCTCGGCAATGGTATTCAAGTTGCCATTGCTCCGAGAGAGTCTCCACCTTTCCCGGTTGATGTAATGGTTTTTGAGGAAGATACCAACCTGATTCTGACTGTTGATCCGGTTATTGAGCATGAGGAGGAACATATTATCCGTACCATGACTGACATCATGACAGCAAAAAAACATAAGCCTGGCTCAGTGGTTGTAAACGGGAATAATTGGTATGCAGTTGTTATAGATTTGGATCGAGAGCTTATTTGCAGGGAATCATGGTGTAAAGAAGCGGTCGATCAAATTTTTGAACTAACGGTGCGGAATGATATATGCTCCATAGCGGTGCCTCTCTTGGGAACAAAATATGGTAAACTGCAGTTTGAAAAACCATTGCAGTACATTATAGAACGTATCTCCTCTATACAGCCATGCTGTTTGGAATATCTCTGGCTTGTTGTTTCTTGCGATGAGATCAAGAAAACTGCAAAAAGAGTAAAGATGTTTTAACGAAGTAAAATTAAATTTGAAAAATATGACGTCGGATTCTGTCATAATTTCACGAAGTTTAACAAAGTGTTACACTTCTGCAATTAAAGTACACTTAATGAATTTTCATTAAAGTTGAATGATATCAAAACTCTATCAATATACCAAGGCGAGTAAATGGCTGGATTTGACATAGGAATTATTAATATAATCGCAGATAACTTGAGAGATCGCTATAAAAGTGGTTTTCCGGTTTTAAAGGAGATTATTCAAAACGCGGATGATGCATCTTCTCAAGCAGGTCGCGATGTGCAATTAGATTTTGGTTTTACTGAAGGCTTGACGGATGCAGATCATCCATTGCTTAAAGGACCAGCGCTATTTTTTCTCAATAATGGACCATTTAGCAAACAAGATGCCCGAGCTGTTACATCCTTTGGCCTGAACAGTAAAGCTGCTGATAGCGGGTCAATTGGTAAGTTTGGCTTGGGAATGAAGTCAGTTTTTCATTTTTCTGAGGCATTTTTTTGGCTGGCTCAAGATAAAGATAATGATGTGAAAATGGAGGAGATCCTGAATCCATGGTCTGGATCCCGCGATTTTCCAGCACCTCAGTCAGTCTGGGATAAATTTATAGATACGGACGCGGAAAAAATTCGAGTTCATTTACAAGCTGTTTTTCAAAATACAAACAAAAAATATTCATCATATTTTTTGTTATGGCTCCCGCTACGACAGAAACAACAGCTTAATATTAACGGGAAAAAAATCGGCAGTATAATTTCTGAATATCCTGGTGATGATCGACGTCAGCTTGATTTTTTGTTTCAACCGGGACTGATAAAAGAATTAGCAGAGTTACTGCCTCTTTTGCGCCATCTTACCTGTATCCAGTTTTGGCGCAATGATGGTACTCGACCGGTAGAATTGCAGTATTCAATCAATCTACAATCTGGTGCCAGTCGTAATACCTATCCTGATACTAAAACCCTCGCTCCATTATCTGGAAGTGTGAAATATCGTCATCAAGTCAATGGTGAGTCAGAACAAGTCCACTCATTAAAATTTGCCGGCCATGAAGGAAAAGCTTCAGAGGTAAAATTAAAAGAACTTCGTCAATCTGATCGTTGGCCGACAAGTTATGTCCGTGATGAAATGGGGATAGAGCGTCCTGAACCAGACAAGGCAAAAGGACATTGTGCCGTTATTTTTTCACGATCATCTGAGAAAACTAATGGAGGATTGACTATTCAGTGGGCTGTTTTTTTACCTTTGGGTAGAAAAACCAGAGAAAAGATCTCGTGTCAAAGTGATTACGCATATACCCTGAATCTTCATGGTTTCTTTTTTATCGATGCAGGGCGAATCGCCATTGAAGGTCTTGGTGTACCTGAGT
>JAJRXD010000071.1 GCA_024276465.1 Deltaproteobacteria bacterium | reverse complement strand
GGCTGAACGGAAACCCTGTTTTTTGTTAGCGCGGCGTATGTAGGAGCCGGTTTTAGCCGCGAAAAACAGACCTGTTGCTGCGTAATATCGCGCCTGAAGGCGCTCCTACAGAAAATTATTGATAAGATTTTAACCTGAATCGGACTTTTCGTTCAGACACTAAGTATAAAACAGAGACCGTTATCTTAACAATAATGGGTTCCTATCTGTTATCGTCCGCGGTTACTTTTCCAGTTCGTAAAGCCAGGCAATTTCCCTGGCCCAGAGAGTATCATCAATTGTCTCAAGGACCATGGGGATCTCTTCAAAGCTGGGGTCGTTCATAATAAATTCAAAACAGGGCCTGCCAATGTTGCCCATCTCGAGACTGTGGTGCCGGTCAACATGGCTGGCAAATTCAGATTTAGCATCATTCAGGTGCATTGCCCTGAGGTATTGTAGCCCTACCACCCGGTCAAGTTCAGCAAAAGTTTCCTCACAAACCTCTTTTGTCCGCAGGTCATAGCCTGCAGCAAAGGCATGGCACGTGTCAAAACAGATGCCCACGCGCGATTTATCGCTTACACCCTCAATAATTTTTGCAAGGTGCTCAAATTTACAGCCAAGATTGCTTCCCTGGCCTGCAGTGTTTTCAATGACTGCAATGACACCTTTTGTCTGCTCCAATGCCAGGTTGATTGATTCAGACACCCTTGCCAGGCTCTCATCCTCACTGATCTGCCTCAGGTGACTGCCAGGGTGAAAGTTCAACAGCTTAAGTCCTAACTGCTCACAGCGATGCATCTCATCAAGAAACGCGTTCCGCGATTTCTGAAGTTTTGCCTCCTCAGGCTGTCCGAGATTAATCAGGTAGCCGTCATGGGGTAAAATATGCTCCGGGGCAATTCCAGCTATGTCACAATTTTTCTTAAATGCTGCGATGCTTTTTTCAGCCAATGGCCTGGCAGTCCAGCGCATCTGATTTTTTGTGAAAAGGGCAAATGCCTTTGCGCCGATCGCCATTGCGTTCAGAGGCGCATTTTCCACGCCACCAGCAGTACTTACATGTGCTCCAACTCGTTTCATTGCTTATACCTTTGACTTTCATTCATCATTGGAAATTTCTTGTTGGATATTGGTTTATAAAAGGTTCAGGGTTTTTCTTTGTACTCTTCGTGGGCTTCGTGGTTTAATTTTTCTTTGCAGTCCCTCTTGGCTACTGCCCACTGGCCTTTTTATCTTGTTTTTCCGGGTTATGCCTTTGCCATTTGTGCGGCCAGTTTAACAGCACTTATAAGGCTTGCAGGGCTGGCAATACCTTTTCCGGCAATGTCATACGCAGTGCCATGGTCAACAGATGTTCGGATGATGGGAAGCCCTAAGGTCACGTTAACCCCGTCATCAAAGTGCAGGAGCTTCAGCGGAATGAGCCCCTGGTCATGGTACATGCAGACAACTGCATCAAATTTGCCCTGTGCTGCCTGATAAAAAATGGTATCTGAGGGAAACGGGCCTGTTACGTCCAAGCCTTTTTCCCGTGCTTCTTTTATTGCCGGCATAATTATTTTCATCTCTTCCGTACCAAAAAGCCCGTTTTCACCGGCATGGGGGTTAAGGGCAGCTACAGCGAGTTTAGGGCTGGAGATTGAAAAACAGGTTTTCAGGCTTTTGTGGGTAACAGAAATTGTTTTGAGAATTTTGTCAGAATCAAGAAGCTGTGGAACCCGGGACAAAGGACAGTGAATTGTAACAAGCACCACACGCAGTTTTTTACCAGCTAACATCATAACAACATCTTCAGCACCAGTCAGATCAGCCAGCATCTCTGTGTGGCCGGGATAATCACAGCCTGAATCCTGCAGGGATTTTTTGTTGATTGGAGCAGTGACAAGCGCATCAATCTTCTGCTCAAGTGCTGCATTAACTGCCTGCACAATATATTCAGCCATGGCCCGGCTGGTTTCTTTAGATGGACGGGCGTAAATTGTGGTGGCGGGGTCAAGGGAAGATACTGCAAATATATTTATTATTCCGGTTGAAAACGATGAGTCTTGAATTGTTTCAATAAGCTTAAGGGACACAGAAGCTTTTAAATTTATTTTTTCACGTTCCAGACAGGTCATGTCGCCAAATACAACAGGGCGGCAAAAGCCATAAAGATCTGCAGATGCCAGTGCCTTAATTAGTATCTCAGGCCCGATACCCACGGGATCACCCATGGTAATGCCGATAACTGGAAGTTGTTTGTCAGCCTGCATTTACTTGTAGACTTCTTTTTCATTGAAAAGTTTATCACCGGTTTCTTCAAATTTCCCTTCATTCCATTTTCTGTAAAAGCAGGAGCGGTAACCCGTATGACATGCTGCAACATTCTGCTCTACTTTTACCAAAATGCAGTCACCGTCACAGTCTATAAACAGATCCTTTACCTCCTGGGTATGGCCTGAAGATTCGCCTTTCATCCAGAACTGTTTTCTGGAACGGCTCCAGAAATGGGTTTTCCCTGTTTCAAGTGTTGACTGAAGGGAATCGCGGTTCATGTAGGCAACCATTAGGACCTCTCCGTTCTGCCAGTCCTGTATAACTGCTGGAACAAGTCCATTAGCATCAAATTTTATTTTATCATAAATCTCCATTACAATATCTCCTTTGTTGTATTTTCATAATGTCAAAAACAAACCACAATTTGTTTTTGTGGAATGCCCCCGCTGATTGTAGAGACGCAAAATTCTGCGTCTCTACGGCTTTCCCTGCCATTCAGATTCTCACAGTCACTCCACGTTCTTTGAGATACTGTTTTACCTCTTTTACAGAGTGCTCCCTGTAGTGAAAAATTGAGGCTGCAAGAGCTGCATCTGCTTCGCCTTCAGTAAGCCCTTCATACAGATGCTGCATGGTCCCGACTCCGCCTGATGCAATAACAGGAATAGTTACAGATCTTGAGATTGTCCTGGTGAGTTCCAGATCATATCCGTCTTTTGTTCCGTCTCTGTCCATGCTTGTTAAAAGGATCTCTCCTGCTCCCAGGGCCTCCATTTTTTCAGCCCACTGGACAGCATCAATACCAGTCGGTGTTCTTCCACCATGCACAAAAACCCCCCATTTCTGTCTGCAGCCCTGTTCCTGCGGGGTTCTTTTCGCATCTATGGCAACAACAATACACTGACTGCCGAATTTTTCAGCGGCGTTTTTAACAAACTGAGGGTCACTCACAGCAGCGGTGTTTATGGATACCTTATCAGCTCCTGCATTTAAAAGATTGCGTATATCTTCCAAATCCCGTATGCCCCCCCCGACAGTCAGCGGCATAAAGACTTCGCTTGCAGTATCCTCGACTACTTTCAGAATAATTTTTCTTCTTTCATGCGATGCAGTAATGTCCAGGAAAACAAGCTCGTCAGCTCCTTCAGCATCATAGAAGATTGCATTGTCTACAGGGTCTCCTGCATCTTTGAGGTTGACAAAGTTTATTCCCTTAACAACCCTGCCATCCTTTACATCAAGACACGGTATGATTCGTTTGGCTAACATATCTGATTTGATAAAGTTTTGTTAAGTAGCGTCTGAACGAAAAGCCCTGCTTCAGGTTAAAATCTTATCAATGATTTTCTGTAGGAGCGCCTTCAGGCGCGATATTACGCAGCAACAGGTCTGTTTTTCGCGGCTAAAGCCGGCTCCTACATACGCCGCGCTAACAAAAAACAGGGGTTTTTGTTCAGTCACTGTTTGGTTGTTAACTCAATGCACTCTTTGAGATCTATGTCCCCCGTGTAAAGTGCCCTGCCTATTATTACCCCCTGAATGCCAGAAGACTCTACCTCAATCAGTCTTTTCAGATCTTTCATGCACGAGACACCCCCGGAGGCAATTACAGGTATGGAAACAGCCTCAGCAAGCTGAACAGTGCTTTCAATGTTGGGGCCTGTGAGCATACCGTCACGGCTGATATCAGTAAAAATGATTGCTGAAACAGCCTGACTGTCAAGCTGTTTTGCAAAGTCAACAGCACTTGTTTCAGTGTTTTCCGTCCAGCCCTGAACAGACACCATGCCGTCTCTGGCATCAATGCCGATAATTATTCTGCTGGAAAACCTTTTACAGCTTTCCTCAAGAAGCACAGGGTTTTTGATGGCAGCGGTTCCAAGAATTACCTTGTCTACTCCTGCAGACAGGTAGTCCTCAATGGTCTCTACATCCCGTATGCCCCCCCCCAGCTCGATTGTCATTGTAACTGCAGAACGGATTGACTTAATGGCATCCCTGTTCTTCGGTTCTCCTGACAGTGCTCCGTCAAGATCAACAATGTGCAGCCTTCTGGCACCCATTGACTCCCATTGCCGGGCAACCTCTGCCGGGTCCGCTGAATAGACAGTGGACTGATCCATTTTACCCTGAGACAGGCGGACACACTGGCCCTGTTTTAAATCAATTGCCGGTATAATTAGCATAACTGAAATGCTCCCTTAATCATATTCTTTTTGTCCCGCAGGTCTTCCGGGCCAGAAATCCGCGTTTGCCTGCGCATGTAAAAAATATTTTTAAGCAGCGCAATCATGTTGCAATCTCTGCGAAGGTTTTTAAAAGTTTCAGGCCGACTGCCTGGCTCTTCTCAGGATGAAACTGGCATGCAAAAATATTATCTTTCCAGATGCTTGAAACAAACTCGACCCCGTATCCAGTAGTGGTTGTTATTATTTCAGGGTCTTCAGGTGCAATATAGAATGAATGAACAAAATATAAAAACGATCCATCTTCAATATTGTCCAGATAAGGGCAGATTTTCTGTTTTTTAATTGTATTCCAGCCCATGTGGGGTATCTTCAAAAGTTTGACTGATGCACCATCGGGCTTGTCTGCCTGAAAGCGAACAACTTTTCCTTTAATTATGTCAAGCCCGGGGGTTCTGCCAAACTCCTCACTTTCTGAAAAAAGTATCTGGAGCCCGAGACAGATTCCCATGAAAGGTTTCCCGGATGCTATTGACTTGATTATTGGTGTCAGCAGCCTGAGGGACTCCAGATTCTGCAAACAGTTTTTAAATGCGCCCACACCCGGCAGCACCAGAGCCTTTGCATCGTAAACCTCATGGGGCTCCCGGACCAGCTTTGCTGCAAATCCTGTTTTTTCAAACCCTTTCTGGACGCTGCGCAGGTTCCCCATGCCATAGTCAATAATGGAGATGCTCATTTTCCTATAATGTCCCCTTTGTAGATGGAACACCAGATGTTCTCTTGTCGGTTTGCGTTGCTTTGTCCAGAGCCCGGGCAAATGCTTTAAAAATTGCCTCAATTATGTGATGGTGATTTTTCCCTGATAAAACCGTGACATGGAGAGTGATCTCGCTTTTATTTACAAATGCCTGGAAAAATTCTTCCACAAGTTCAAGGTCAAAACTGCCAACCTTGCCCTTTAGTGAGGGCGTATTAAATACAAGATACGGACGTCCGCTGATGTCAAGGCTGACCTGTGAAGATGCCTCGTCCATTGGGATAGTCGCATCACCATATCTTTTTATATTTTCCTTCCTGCCCAGTGCTTTCTGCACAGCCAGCCCCAGACAGATACCAATATCCTCAACCGTGTGATGGAAGTCTATCTCCACATCCCCATCAGCCTGAACAGCAAGATCAAAAAGACCATGTTTTGAAAACAGTTCCAGCATATGGTTGAGAAAAGGAACAGGAGTTTCAATATTATATTCTCCGGAACCGTCTATGTTCAGATTTAACTTTATGGATGTCTCTGAGGTTTTTCTTTTTATTTGTGCAGATCTTTTCATTGAATCTCCTTTACCTCTGTGCCTTCTGCCTGGTTTATTGCTGTCAAGATTTTTTTTGCCCTTACCCCATTTCGCGCATAAATGCGCTCCTACCCCTCTGGAGCTTTGTATTGAGTAAGCACAGCTATCTTAGCATCTGTGCAGATACTATTTCAAGAGATTTCCCTTTCCATGATTTTATTAATCCTCTCCAGAACAGGGGGGTGGCTGTATGATAGAAAAACTTTAAAGGGGTGTGGTGTCAGATTTGACAGGTTATCAACACTGAGCTTTTTGAGAGCCATGATCATAGCCTCTGGCTTTCCACAGGTTGAGACAGCATATTCATCAGCTTCGAATTCATTTTTTCTTGAAAACATATTGCTGAATATGGATATGGCCATTTCAAAGGGTGTGTAGAGAAGGCCAAACAGTAGCAGACTTGCATATACGGATGTTTTCTCCATTTGAAAGGCGCTGAAAAGCTCCCTGTTGTTAATGAAAAAGGAAAGGATGAAGAACATTACACCGCTGGAAAATATTGAGATTATCAGATGTTTAAAAATATGTTTTTTCTTATAATGACCTATTTCATGTGCTAATATAGAGACAAGTTCTTCAATTGTATGCTTTTGGATCAAAGTATCAAAAAGAACAATTCGACGGAATTTACCAAAGCCTGTAAAAAAAGCATTTGATTTGCTGGACCGTCTGGATCCGTCCATGGTAAAGACGCCTTTTATCTTAAAATTCTGCGATTTTGCATAGCTCTCTATAGCTGTTTTAAGCTCACTGTCTTTTAGTGGCACGAACTTATTAAACAGGGGCATTATGACTACCGGCGAAACAAACATAAAAAATATCTGAAATGACGTTACCGCACCCCAGCAATAGACCCATGCAAGGCTGCCTGTCCTGTAAAAAAACCATAAAACTACAGAAAAGATTATCCCGCCTATTACAGCTGTCAGAACCCAGCTTTTCAGTATATCTGTAATAAAAGTTGCTGGCGTAGTTCTGTTAAAACCGTACTTTTCTTCCAGGACAAAAGTATGGTAAACTGCCAGGGGTACATGGATTATGTTAGAGGAGAGCAAAAGGATCCCGGCAAAAATCAGGCCTGTTGGGATATCGCCAAAGCCAAAACCACGTGCGTACTGGTCAAAAAGGTTAAACCCTCACAAAAGAATAAAAATGATTGTTACAAAGGTAAATATAGTGTCGCTTAATATTTCAAAACGTGTGGTTTCAATGAGATATTTTTGCGATTTCTGGTATTTTTCAGGATCGTAAAAGCCTTTAAATTCTTCGGGCAGATCCGGCTTCAGGTTTTTTATATTTAAATTTTCAGCTATTATATTTAATATGTAGTTACCAAATAAAATCGCAATGACAATAAAAAGATAAACATTCATTGAAAGCCCCTTTTATCTGTAATTTTAGATTGACAATGTTTTTTTAATATTATATCTTATTTTATACCACTTTCTTGTTTTGTGTTTTTAAATTTATGCTTTTTTTGCAAAATGTTTATGATCTTATCTAAAAAATAAGATTTTTTTGAAGTATATAACTCTAAAATACTTGTAGTAATAGATATTTAATTAATATAAGTCAAGAGGAAGTATAATGACAAGAAACAAAAAAGATGTGGCTTCAAAAGAGATACTCAACACCAGAGAGGCCGCAGGACTGCTGAAGGTAACCACCCAGACAATAAAAAACTATATCTATTCCGGCAAATTAAATGCCATTAAAACCCCTGGCGGGCATCACCGTATAAAAAGATCTGACCTGAAAACCCTTGGGTTTGTTACAGAAGAAGAGAAAAACCCTGAAAGCCTTTCAATGGATGAAATGTTTCAAATGTACAACAGTCTTGTAGGAACTTTAATTACTACTGTTGAATCCCTTATAAAGGCCCTTGACACCCGTGATATAGTTTCATCCGGCCACTCCTCAAGAGTTGCAGAGGTGTCCTGTGCTGTGGGAAAAGCAATAGGCTTTTCAGAAAAGAAAATTCAGGAGTTAAAGCTTGGTGCACTTCTTCATGATGTTGGGAAAGTCGGTATAAGTGAAGTCATTCTTGGAAAGCCCGGACGATTGACAGACCAGGAATTTTTTCTGGTAAAAAAACATTCTGAGATAGGGGAAAAAATTGTAGCAGAGGTGGAATACTTAAGACCAGTAGCCTCCTGTGTCAGACATCACCATGAACGCTTTGACGGCAGGGGATACCCTGATGGGATTGGTGGTTCTGATATCGAACTGAATTCCAGGATAATATCAATAGCTGACACATATGACTTCCTTCGTTCTGATCTTTCTTTCAGAAAGGCCTTTTCTATAAATGACTCATTACAGGAAATAAAAAACTCATCCGGAACTCAGTTTGATCCGGAAGTTGTGAAAAGCTTTCTTAATACTGTTCAGGGCAACCTCTTTCAACTGCATTAGTTAATTTGACGGCCAATTACTAAAGCTTCTCAATAGACTCTGCCTGGGTATGTTTTGAGAGGACATATATGGAAAAAAATTTAATTGAGGTTACAGTTAAAGAATCTGAACCTGATGTTGTATCAGGACAATTCAGGGTTGTATTACAGGACAAGGAAACAGGCCGCATTTTAGCAATATGGGTTGGTCCCTTTGAGGGCCATGCGATCTCTCTGGGTTTGGAAGAAGCCTGGGCCCCAAGGCCAATGACGCATGATCTTGCTATAAATCTTATTAATAATCTGCAGGCCCGTGTAGAACGGGTTGTAATAACTGACCTCAAGGACAACACTTTTTATGCTGTTATACATCTCGTGTCTGGCAAAGGTAAAATAATAATTGACTCAAGACCAAGTGATGCCATTGCGATTGCGGTAAGGTTGAAAAGCCCTGTTTTCATCAGCACAAAACTTGCAGGAAAAATGGCTGATGAGCTGGACGAGATTTTTGAAAGGCTTCAGCCGGAAGAAACAGTTCATTAAAATCTGTTTTATTTGTTTGTAATAAAAACCTGTTATTGCTATATAAAAGAGTCCCCCGTTCCATATTGCGGAGGGGCTCTTTCTGGTTTTTAAAACCATTACTGCCGAAAGTTTATGAAATTACAGGGGCAAAAGATGAAAAAAACAGGACTGCTTGATATTCAAAAAATGAAAGATGAAGGTGAAAACATTACCATGTTAACAGCCTATGATTTTCAGACTTCACGTATCCTGGATGGATGCAATGTGGATATTCTTCTTGTTGGTGATTCTGTTGGTAATGTTATTATGGGTCTGGAGAATACACTGCCTGTAACTGTTGCTGAAATGATCTACCATGTAAAAGCAGTTGTCAGAGGCAGAAAACATGCACTGGTTGTTGCAGATATGCCTTTTATGTCTTACCAGGTTTCCATTGAGGAAGCTAAAAAAAATGCAGGAGCTTTAATTAAAGAGGGTGGCGCTGAGGCTGTTAAAGTTGAGGGGGGAGAAAATGTTGAAGCTGTTATCAGGGCCATATGCGAAATAGATATTCCGGTAATGGGCCATATTGGCCTTACACCACAGTCAATCCACCGGATGGGCGGATATAAGATTCAGGGAAAAGATGAGCAGCAAAGGGAAAAGCTTATTGCAGATGCTCTGGCTGTTGAAAGAGCAGGGGCTTTTTCTGTTGTTCTTGAAGGTATCCCCAAAAGTCTTGCCCGCAGGATTTCCGATACTTTAAGAATACCAACGATCGGGATAGGAGCGGGCGTCCATTGTGGCGGACAGGTTCTGGTAATAAATGATCTGATCGGGCTTTCAGGAAAGTTTCGCCCCAAGTTTGTAAAACAGTATGCACAGGTTGAAGAAATAATAAAAAACGCAGTAAAAGAATTTGTAACTGACGTAAAAACTGAAAAATTTCCTACTGATGAATATAGTTTTAAATAGTTAGTGACCTAAAACCCATTTTTTTGATTTGTTGGGTTTAGCCCTTTTGAAATATCATTTTGTAAGCACCTGCGAAGATGGTGCTATTCGTTCAGACATTAGTTAATGGCCAGTTGATGAAAATTATTCATTCCATAAAACAGATGCAGAGCTTTTCTGAATCTGTCAGAAGAGAAGGAAAAAAAATTGCCCTTGTGCCGACAATGGGATCTCTCCATGAAGGTCATCTAAGCCTTATGCGAAAAAAAGCAGGGGAGGATTTTCTGATTGTCAGTATTTTTGTTAATCCCACCCAGTTTGGCCAGGGTGAGGACTATGAGGGTTATCCGCGCGACCTGGAAAATGATGCAAAACTGGTTGAATCGGTCGGGGGCGAATGTATTTTTGCTCCTGATGTCGTGGGGATGTATCCTGAATTTTTTCAAACCACTATCAAGGTTGCGTACATTACAAAAAATCTGTGCGGAATTTCAAGGCCGGCTCATTTTGAAGGTGTCGCCACTGTGGTTGCAAAACTTTTTCTCGCTGCAAAGCCCCACTATGCAATTTTTGGGGAAAAGGATTTTCAGCAGCTAATGGTTATTAAAAGAATGGTTAAGGACCTGAATTTTGACCTGGAAATTGTCAGTGCTCCTATTGTGAGAGAAAACGATGGCCTTGCAATGAGTTCCAGGAACAGATATTTAAGCCCTGAGGAGAGAAAGGCTGCCCTAAGTCTGTTCAGAGCTCTTATTGAGTCAAGGAAATTGTATGATGCCGGGCAACTGGATGCTGACGCCCTGATAGAACATGCATATAAAATTATAAGGTCAGAAAAGCTTGCGAGAATAGAATATATAAAGGTTTGCGATGCAGAGACACTGGAGGATATTAAGACTGTGTCAAGGAATGCTGTAATGGCTTTGGCTGTTCATTTTGGCAGGGCCAGGCTTATTGATAATATAGTTCTACGGGTGTAATAATCATATTTCATTGTCTGCACGCAGTGCAAAACCCGCAGATGTAAATATCTGTTTTGCTTCGGGATATTCTGGTTCAGGTAAAGACATAAAAAAGGAGTGTATAAGTATGAAGGGAATGAAGGCGCAGTTAAAAAAATATTTTTTAAGCGGACTTCTTGTTGTTGTCCCTGTTTCTCTTACCATTTATATTTTAACAATTATAATAAGTTTTACTGATAAGCTTTATCC
>JAJRXD010000070.1 GCA_024276465.1 Deltaproteobacteria bacterium | reverse complement strand
GTTGCAATTATCGGAATTCTTTCAGCCATAGCTGTTCCAAATTTTATTGCTTACAGGAATAAGGCCCGCGTTGCAGCTGGTGTGGGAAGCACAGAATCTATCAGGGCAGCTATCGCCGGGTTTGCAGCAGATTCCACAGGCAATAACTTCCCTTTGTCTGATGATATTTCTGACTGGAACACACTTTTTGAGATGGCCAACGCTAACGGTGGAGCACTGAAGGATTCAGCTGACGCGCAGGGCATAACATTGCAGGAATATGTTGCCTGGGATGTTGATGGCGATGGGGTGGCTGGTGATGATTATTATTTCGTATTCTGGGTAACAGGTGTTCCGGAAACTCAGGCCGGGTCCCAGATTGAGGTTAGGCCATCAGGTATATTGAGACAAACGCATGGTGGTTAATCTCTTGATAAATGTTTAAAAAATGTATATAAAAAAGCAGAGATCATTAGTGGTCTCTGCTTTTTTTATGAGACTTCAAAAACCGGGGTGGCTTTGAAAAAATTCTATGAAAAATAAAAAATCTTTTGAATTTGCAATCCAGAAAACAACAGATATCTGCCTCTTTTTCCTTTTTGCCTGCATCCCCCTTATTATAAATCCAACGGCCTTTGACTACTGGTATAAGCCAAAGATTGATTCAATTTATGCACTTATTGTAATTATTTTAATATCAGTTGGAATACGCTGTTTTTTTGTTAAGCCGTCTTTGCTGTTAAAGATAAAAGATTTGCCTTTAACAGTACCCCTTGTTGCTTATGGTTTATCAGCAATTATTTCAACGGTTTTTTCCATCTCTCCCAAACTCAGTTTGCAGGGTGATATGTGGCGGTTAGAGAGCGTTTTTACCCTGCTGTCGTATGTCCTGTTGACATTCATGTTCTCCAGTTTTGTAACTTCAGAAAAACAGATCCGGATACTTTTAAAAGGACTTCTTGTCTCATCAGCTATTGTTTCTCTGTATGGAATTATTCAATATTCAGGGTATAATCCAACGGAACACTTTATTCCATTATTCAGGTCAAACCGTATAAACAGTACAATCGGTAATGCTAATTTTTTAGGTAAGTTTCTTGTCCTGGTTTTGCCACTTTTTATGGCTCATTATCTTACAGCAAAAACCATGCGTGCAAGACTTTTGCTGGGTGCCGGTAACATGCTTTGCTTATGTACACTTGTTCTGACATTTACCAGAGCAAGCTGGCTTGGTTTCTGTGCTGCTGCAGTAATATTTTTTCTGTTTGCAGGCCGTAAGTTTCTCCGGGAACAAAAAAAGAGGATTCTTGTCCTGATGCTTGTGGCAGTAGTGTTTATTGCGGGTACAGGGCTGTATGCATCGATGAGAAATCAAAACAAAAAGGCAGACTTTGTTTTTAATATAAAAAAGAGGCTGTTGTCGTCTTTTGATCTGCAGGAGGGACAGGGGGTTGCCACGCGGCTGTTTGTCTGGAAGATGGTTATAGGTCTTATTAAGGAGAGGCCTTTTTTTGGTTTTGGCCCTGATACACACGTCAAGGCCATGAGAAAATTTAATCTTGAATACAGCAGAAAATTTAATGACTGGGTTATTATTGATCGCTCCCATAATAATTACCTGGATATTGCCCTTGCTCAGGGGCTTGTGGGCCTGGCAGCTTACATGTCAATTATAATAACATTTCTGGTGTGGCTGAGACAAACAATTAAGCATGAAGAATCCCCCCCGAAAAGAATAATATTCTGCGGCATTTTTGCTGCATTCAGCGGTTGTCTGATAAATGATTTTTTTATTTTCAGCGTTGTGTCTGTTTCTCCAACGTTCTGGGCCCTTATGGGTCTAACTATAGCAATGAAAAACGCAGGAAATCGCTGATGTGAATAAATCAACCAGGACAGCGCTCAGTTTTTTCATGAAAGATGCATACCCATTGTTTAATCCATCATCCAGTGGAGTTTTTGGTGGTGCGGAGGTTGACCTTTATTTTATTGCCAGAGAACTTGCAAAAAAAGAAAAATATAGTGTTAAGTTTTTTGTCGGTGATTATGGACAGCCTCGTATTGAAGAGAGAGACAGGGTTACATTAGTTAAATTAAGATATTCAGATTTAAATCAGTATGGCAGATGGTATCATAAAATTATAAGAAGGATATATATCATAGGGGAGCTTTTTCTTGATTCCTCAGATATCCTGATTACAAAGACAGCAAGCGACACACTGGGATATCTTGTTCTGATTAATAAACTGTTGAAAAGAAAAAAAGTAATTTTCAAATTAGGATCTGATATAGATGCAGATATTGGGTTCTGGAAGGGGAAGAATCTACTCATCTATTTTTTGTATAAGTTTTCTTTAAAATTTGTAGACTGTATTATCTGTCAATCTGGGACCCAGCAAAAACTCTTAGCTTCACACCTGAATAAAAAACCTCTCGTAATTAAAAACGGATTCCCCCTGGAAAACAATCAACAAACAGACAGGAAGAGTCAGATCCTGTGGGTTTCAAGATATGACTATATGAAAAGACCGGAGATGTTTATAAGGCTGGCACAGGCATTGCCTGAGGAGCGATTTGTGATGGTAATGCCTGGAAAAGAAAAAGCAAAGGGTTCTCTGTCAAGCGAAACAGCAGGAACTGAAAACCTTACATTAATTGACAGCATCCCCTTTCATGAAATGCAGGACTACTTTAACAGGGCAAAATGCTTTGTAAATACTTCTGAATTTGAGGGCTTCCCCAATACCTTCATACAGGCATGTCTTGGTGCCACCCCGATACTTTCCTTTAATGTTAATCCTGACAATTTTATAGATAAATATAGTCTGGGTTGTTTTTGCAATAATAGTTTGGACACAGCAATTAATTTTATTAAAAGCTTGAATGAAAATAGAATATTATTTTATGGGAAAAATGCTTTGAAATATGTTGAGCAAGAGCATAACATTGTGGACAAACTGGAGGAATACGAAAGATTGATTGATACCCTGTAGTATTGCCTGGTGCCTCAGGGGCGAAGCCTTGAGTTGTCTGACTTAACAAATTTTGAAATCCATGCTTTTAGCATAACCCCGCCAAAAAAAAACCAGTAAAACAGATACCAGCAGAACATATCTTCCTTTGTAAAGTAGCAGAAAATATAATAGCACTTGTGCACTATAGATCTGCCCAGCAGAGCATACAATACGCGGACTCCGAACAGGAGGCAATATTTAATGTTTATTCCGGAAGCCTCCTTTTTGAGGCGCAGATGTAATAATCTCAGCCGGATGATAAAATCGTTACACATGGCATGTTAGTCTATTATAAAGTTCTGAATAACGGGCAGCTGTCTCATCAAGGGAAAATTCTTCTACAACCTTTTGCCTTGCTTCCACCCCCATGTGGTAAGACTTTTCGGGATTTTTTACGATAAACTCCATGGCACTGGCAAGCGCTTCGGGATCTTCAGGCTGAATAATAATTCCGTTTTTCTCATGGGACACCACATCAACTGTTCCGCTAATGCCTGTTGCTATAACAGGCATTTCAAAAGACATGGCCTCAAGAAGTACATTAGACAGGCCTTCTGCCCTGCTTGGTAAAATAAGACAGTGAGCATCTTGATAACTCTCTTTAATGGAGCCTGTATGGGAAAGGAATTGAACCATGGGTAAAACCCCTGTTTTTGCTGCCATGCTCTGGTAGTCATACTCTGGATAGTCCAGGCCATATAATCTCAGCGAAATCTTCTCTTCATTTATCCCTCTTGCTGACAGCAACTTCAGTGCTTTCAACGCGATATCTATACCCTTCTGGGGTGTGCGTCGTCCTATCAGGATAAAGGAAAGTGTCGATCGGTCAGGGAAAGCTCTGGAACGTTTGAATTGATTTGTGTCAACTCCATTGGGAATTCTGAATACGCGGTTTGGCGGGAACCCATATCCATACAGCTCTTTTTCTACTTCCCGGCTGATAGCTATTATGGCATCAGTTTGATGCAGTACCTTCTGCACCCATTTAAATCCTTTAAACCCCGAAAACACACCCAAGTCACCTATGTCTCCAGCGCACGCTATTTTTATAATACTTTTTTTGCCAAGCCATCTGGAGACAACTGTTCCTATCACAGCATGATTAAAGCACTGGTGCGAATGAATAATATCGTATGTATGACGATTTTTCAGAAGAAACCGGAACTGGTTTCCGATATCTCTGTGAGGCCAGTATGATAGAGGAAAGTCAACCCTGTGTACGGTAATTCCATTAATTTTTTCATATGGCGCGGACTGCAAATCCCTCAACTGTGTTAACACCCCGACTTCATGCCCAAGTTCAACAAGTTTTTGCGCCAGCCTTTCTGCCTGCAGTTCTGCGCCGCTAGCTATTGGGCGAAACTGGTGTATTACCATTAAAATTCTTGGGGGCATGAACATAATTCTCCCTGATTGCAGGTGGTGATAATGAACCGTCAATAAACATCAGATGCCACAGCTCCAGCATGAGCAGGTTCCAGATCAGGTATTGCCGGTTTTCTCCCTGCTGATGTTTGTTCAGCATATTCTCAATAAATTCTTTTCTGAAATACCCCCGCTCAACAGCTTTTTTGCTCAGGAGCAGATCATAAGTCATCTCTTTTAGTTCGTTGCGAAACCAGTGGTCAATTGGAACCCCGAAACCCAGTTTTTTACGATATATAACATCGTCCGGCAGATATGGCTCAACAGCTTTTTTCAAAATATATTTGCCGTTTCGGCCATCTTTGAGCTTTACATCTGCCGGAATCCTGGCGACAAACTCCATAAACTCATGATCCAGCAGCGGTGACCGTGCTTCCAGGGAGCAGGCCATTGATGCAATGTCAACCTTTGTCATTAAGGTGTCGGGAAGATAAAGCTCAAGGTCAAGCGACAGGGTTGCATCAAGAAAGTCATCTGCTTCAGCCTGGAGATATTTATCCAGCATGATGTCAATCGAAAAAATACTGTCAGTGCTTTTTTTCATCTCTGTAGAGTATAGCTGCATCTTATAAAGCTCATGGAAGTGGGTAATACGATAGTAATATAACAGACGCTGCTGTGTCATGGACTTCAGGCGCACAAAGTTTTTCCGCAGTCCGCTGGCAGAATTTATAAAAGCAGGCCAGCCGATTTTGCGGCGCAGCCAGCGCCTGACAAATGACGGGAAATCTTTTTTTAAAGCAAATTCCTCCTCATTTGTATAACGAGGATACCCTGCAAAGTTTTCATCACCGCCATCCCCGTTGAGCACAACAGTTACATGCTCTTTTGCAAGCCTTGAGACATAAAAGGTCGGTATTGCAGAGGAATCAGCAAAAGGCTCGTTATAATACCAGACAAGCTCCGGGAATATGCTTTTTGCATCAGGCTTGACAGTGTACTCGTAATGATCTGTATTATAACGCTTTGCAACCTTGCGGGCATAGGGAAGCTCATTATATTCCTCATGCTCAAACCCAATGGAAAAGGTTTTAACAGGCGAGTCCATGAGATTGGACATAAGTGCGGTTATAATTGAAGAATCTATTCCCCCGGAGAGAAATGCACCCAGGGGAACATCGCTCATGAGGCGGATTTTGATAGCCTCACGGAGCTTTTCAATTATCTCTTCCTGAAGGCTGATCATGGATTTTTCACTGCCAGCTTCCAGCTTGTTGCGATATGAAAGCTTCCAGTAGCGCTCTGGCCTTCCTTTGTTGAAATCCTTAATTAACAGATAGTGGGCAGGAGGCAGCTTCCTGATGCCTTTGAAAGCTGAAAATGGCGCTGGCACGGACTGATAAGTTAAATAGTGGTGTATTGCTTCAATATCAGCCTCTTTCTTGAATTCAGGGTCTTCAAGGATGGCTTTGATTTCAGAAGCAAACAAAAAACGGTCAGGCAACTGGGCATAAAATAAAGGCTTCTGGCCAGCCCGGTCGCGAGCAATGAACATAAGTTTCTGGTTGTCATCCCAGATTGCAAATGCAAACATGCCGCGAAGTCGATCAACACAGTGTACCCCCTCTTCTTCCCATAGATGTACAATAACTTCCGTGTCAGTATGTGAACGAAACTGGTGACCTTTTTTTACCAGATAGTCCTTGATTTCAGGAAAATTATATATTTCACCATTAAAGGTAATCCAGACTGTTGCGTTCTCATTTGACATGGGCTGGTTGCCTACTGGACGCAGATCAATAATGGAAAGGCGGGTGTGTCCCAGCCCGACATTTTTCCTGTCCCAGCATCCTGTATTGTCAGGGCCGCGGTGAGCAAGGGTTCGGCACATCCTGCCAAGCAATTCCGGATCAACTTTTCTTTGCTGATCCTTATAAATGAGACCACAGATTCCGCACATGATACACAATGTTGTTAGCAATCAGCTATTAGCCTCTGTAAAAAATGATGTTAAGGAGGGTAATAGAAGAATGGTGATTATCCATCTCAGGGTTCTCGTTCAGACAATAATGAAAATTTACGTTTAAACAGATATTCAATGTTGGCTTCCCCTGTTTTTATATTTATGGGCTCCAGTCCCAGTTCATTTTCACAAAAACTGCATATCTCGTCCCGGGTTGCTGGTTCATAGGGCCATCCGCCCAGCCAGTCTTTAACATCCGTCCAGAAGGCCATCCCCCTGCTTTTTTTATATGTTGTTATGTAATTTATCGATTTGAAGATGTTTTGGAAAGAACCTGTTTTAAAAAAAGTGTTCCAGACGTATTGCATTTCCATTATTTTCTTTCCTGACCAGCCAGCGCAATTGTATTTTTTTTTTACTTCTATCCAATAATCAGAATCCTGATTTTTTTCATATATTGCAATATAAAAAATGCCTGATTTTTTTAAAAAAGAGGCGGCATTTCTTATTGCCTGCCATAAATTTCCTGTATGGTGAAGAACACCCCAAGAATACACAATATCAGCTGGTTCGATTTTAGAAATAAAATCCCTGTCTAAAATTGAACCACGAAACACTTCCCAATGTGGTGGATTGTCATACATCCCGCGAATTTTTTTAGTGGTTTCTACAGAATAAGGATCAAGGTCAAAGCTTACTACTTTTTGTGCTTCTGACTTAAATGCAGCCAGGGAATGAATTCCGCTGCCACAGCCAATGTCTAAAAAAGAACAACCCTTCAAACTTTCTTTTTTCAGAAAGCTTAAAAGATGTTTTTGAGCAATTTCAACTCTTTCCTCGCTGAAATTTGAACGAATAAAATTTTTCCAGTTTCTTCCAAATGAAAAAGTGACTTTTTCTTCAGTCATGTGTGTCCGCCCTCCGAACAGTATGCAGCTCCATTTATGTGTTAACAGGAAAAGTCAAACACCATGGATGCTATTCATTTTGTTTTTATAAATTGCCATAATCTTATTAAAAATGAGTTCTGCAGCCTTTTTGCCAATAGATACGTTCTGCTTGTTATAATGTCACTGTACTGCTTGCTGAGCTGGTCATTCAGGGCCTGAATCTGCTGGCAGCGTTCATTTTGCTGGAGATACTGCTGCTGGAGGAAATATTGCGGCTTGTGTGGCTGCTGCAGCTGTGTGTGCTGTCTGTGGAGCTCCAGCTTTTGTGATCTGTTTTGTTCCTGCGCGTATCCTCCCAGCAGATTTTCTATTCCCTCTGGTATTGTGTAATTAAGTTCATCCATTAAACCTGATAAGCCTTCGACGTCTTTTGCTGATTTCTCAAGCTCTTTTAGTGAGAGGACGGAGTTGTTTTTTGACAGGGACGCACTCCTTGAACGTAGAACATGGGTTTTCAGAGCAGTATCACAAAAGCAATGCCAGGGAAGCTGTAAAGCACTAAAAACAGGCCCCAGTATTTTTTTTGCATTTACAAGGAGTTCCTCATAGCTTATTTCAAAATACCGGCCAGTGGATATCCGCTCCCGTGAATGTTTGATTATTGAAACCCAGTCCGTCAGGCGGTCAAACAAGTATTCAGCAGAAACCCTGTCCCTGTTCCAGTCAGCACAAGATTTTACAAAATTAAAAGGATTTCTGATAAGGTGAATCCATACTGCTTCAGGAAAGGTCATGTCATAAGGCAGCCAGTCATATTTGAATTGGCTGGAACCATTCCAGATCTCTTTTAATCCCCAGGCCTTGCAGGTGTTAGTGTCAATTTTTAAAAGATCAATAATTGCTTCTGCCAGAATACGTCCTATCCGCTGCTGCTGATTTTCTATAGCCTCATGTGGTATCTCCGGGAAATTCTCATTAACAGAATATGGATTGGTTTTTGTAAAATGCTCCCAGTTAAACCAGAAACGATCCTCCCACAGCTCAAGCCATAAGCGAGGGAGGAGAAAAGAGGTTTCACCACGGAAATCTATATCAGGATGCTGACTGAAAATTCTGGTTAAAAGCGTTGTTCCGGAGCGCCCGGCCCCTATAATAATTATTGGCTGATAGATATTCACAACACAGGTTTATTTAAAATTAATTATTGACGGGTACACAGAAAGTCCTTCTGCTGAGTTACGTTCAAATCCCCAGTCATTCTCTGAATGATCGGAGATTTATCAGGATTTGCGCGCCTTGTATCGGGAGCTTTTTGCTTTGTCGTCTGTTTTTGTCTTTTTAAGACTTCATTAATCATGAATTAAAGAGGTAATGTTTTTACCGAAACAGTTTCATTTAAATTGACTAAACATACAGGATCAATACAGTTCTCAGCTGCAACCTTAAAGTGAAAAGTGTCAACTCGCCTGTCATAAAAATAATACAGGTCTATCTTTCGAACACCAAAAGTTAAAAAGAAATCACCTGGTGCTAGATGCATTGCAATATCAAAGGAGCATTCCAGAACATCACCTTTTTTTGCCGGAGGAACTGCTGCTTTATGGTAAAAGCTGTTAGCTGCAAAGATATCTACACCGCGAGTATTTTGTATGCGGCATCCGAAGGTCAGTTCGTCCAGGTCCTCATGAAAAAGAACTCTGAAAAAAATTCTGTATTTTTGACCGGTTTTCACAATGTTTATTCTTTTGGAATGACAATCAAATATACCATAATCAATAATTTCTGCTTTTTTATTTCCATATCTGAAACCATCAGAACTGGAGTTGATGTTTGAAACATCAAGCTTTTGCAAAACCAGCTGTTTGAGCTTTTCTGTTTCAGACAGGTCATTATGATGTTCCTGAAGTACGGTGTTGTCATCCCCGGCGATTTTTTTGCTGCCCCCATGAATATCGGCCTGTTTGGTATTAAGTTCTTCACCAAACAGCAGTTTATGATAAAATCTGGTTACCTGTCGGGGCTCACCCTGTTTTATTACGTGGCCGTTCTCCAGAAGAATTGCCTCGTCACAAAGATGGTTAACAGAATTTATATCATGGGAAACAAATAAAATTGTTTTTCCTTTATTGCGCATTTCCTGAAACTGGGTGAAACATTTTCTCTGGAATTTATCGTCTCCTACTGAAAGCGCCTCATCTATTATCAATATATCAGGGTCAACGCTTACAGCGGTAGCAAATGTAAGGCGTGCCTGCATGCCTGTCGAGTATGTCCTGAAGAGCTGATCAATGACAGGCCTGAGCTCACTGAACTCTATTATCCATTCGGTTTTTTGCTCGATTTCCTCCCTGGACATTCCAAGGCATAAACCCCCCATAAAAATATTTTGCCTGCCTGTATATTCCGGATTAAAACCGGTTCCAAGCTCAAGAATAGCGCTCACTTTTCCATTAACCTCTACGTTGCCGGAGGTTTTGTCAAGGGTTCCTGCTATGATCTTCAGCAATGTACTTTTCCCTGACCCATTTCTTCCGATGATCCCTGTAACCCCTCCCTTTCTAACATCAAAAGAAATATTTTTCAGTCCCCAGAATTCTTTGTAACGGTGATTTCCCGCTATTACCTCCCATAACATATCATATGGTTTATTATAAACCCTGTACATTTTTGAAAGGTTTTTTGCCCTGACAGCGAGCTCATGGTCAGAACTGTTCATAGCACATTACCAAACATGGTTTTTAATTTTCTAAAAATGCGGTAACCCATTGAAAAAACAAAGATACTAATCACAGGAAAAACAAACCATGCCCACCAGTGCTCAAACCTGCCGAAATAAAGAGCATCCTGATAGCACCAGATAACATAGCTGAAAGGATTGCAATAAAGCAGGGGCCTGAAAATCTGCGGGACCTGTTCCGGAAGATAAAAAACCGGCAGGATGTAGAGCCCTGCTACATTGAAAACCTGCACAAGTTCCTTTATGTCTCTGAAGTAAGTACCAATGGCTGACAGCATATAGCTGATTCCCATCATTGCTATAACCTGAAAAAAAATCAACAAAGGAACCAGCATATACGTCCATTGCAGTGAATGATGTGATGCAAGTACATAAATCACTAAAATTGTCAGAGAGATTATCATTGGAACAAGCGAGGCAAAAACTGTCTTGACAGGCAAAACCTCTATTGGAAAAACAACCTGCCGAACAAGATTAGCATTACTCACTATAGCAATACTTGATTTTGACATTGCATCCTGGAAGCAGATCCAGGGCATGAGTCCGGACAGGAGATAAGTTGTGTAGTCAAGAGGGAACTCATGGGTGCCACCCAGCTTCATTTTAAAAACATATGCAAACACAAAAACATAAACTCCCATTATGACAACCGGGTGGCCCAGAACCCAAAAAGAACCCAGCGATTGTCCTAAATAACGATCTGTTACCTCTCTTTTGGCCATCTCAAAAGTTAATTGACGATGTCCTGTCAGAAGCAATACAATTTCGCGAAATGCCTGGTAATAAGCTTTTAGGTCAAAAAGTGATTTCATGAAGAGTTTAAGTTTTTCTATTTTAATATTAAACAGCGTTTCGAGCAGCTTAATGATCTATTATCGTAATTAAAAAAAACAAATCAACATTTTATTGCAATCAGAATTATAAAAACTTAAACTGAAGCTGAAAATAAAATAATTTTAAAAAATTGTTATGAAACCTCGTGTATTAATGGTCATTTCGCTTTTTTCTCCTTCCCTTGGAGGTGCAGAACAGCAGGCTTTAATGCTTTCCAAATGTCTGCATGAAAGAGGCCTTTCCGTTTCTGTTCTTACCAGAAAAATGAAAGGTTTGCCCTCTTTTGAAATAATCAGGGGTGTGCCTGTTTATCGCAGTATCAGGACTTTACCATGGGGAAAATGGTTTGGTATTACTTATATCCTGTCTGTTTTCTGGTTCCTTTACAGGCAGCGGAATTCCTATGATATTATACACTGCCATATTTTACAGGGCTTCCACTCTGCAGTTGCAATGCTGTTTAAGTTGTTTTTTAAAAAAAAGGTCATTATTAAGGTAGCTGCATCAGGTCCTCTCAGTGCTTTCAAAATGCTCAAGAATGTTCTCTTTGGAAAATTTTTATTAAAAAAGATCAAATATGCAGACAGAATCATTGCTGTCTGTTCCCAGTCAAAACAGGAAGCTTTGCAGGAGGGTTTCCCCCCTTCATCTGTTATTCAGATACCAAATGGCGTTGATACCAGACTGTTTATACCCGCTCCGTATAACAAGGCAAACACGGGAAAAATCATCTTTGTTGGCAGATTAGATTTCATGAAAGGAGTTCATGTTCTGCTCAAGGCTTTTAGGAAATTAAAAGAAGAAGGGCTGCAGGCTCACCTGGACATTTTTGGTGATGGACCTGAAAGGGATAAGTTGATACGTATGGCAGGGGATTTGTCTGTAAATGATTCGGTGAGCTTTTGCGGTGAGGTAAAAGAAGTGGTAAGGTGCCTTCAGGAATCCACGATTTTTGTCCTGCCATCATTGTCAGAAGGGCTTTCAAATGTAATCCTTGAAGCCATGTCGTGCGGACTTTCAGTTGTGGCAACACGGGCAGGCGGCACGACTGATATTATAAAAGACGGTGTCAATGGCCTTCTTGTTGATCCCGAAAACAGTGATCAGTTGTTTGATGCCATGAAAAAACTTTTGAACAATCATGACCTGGCAGAAAAACTTGGTGCTGAAGCGCGAAGGACTGCTGAGAGCAGGTTTTCAATAAACACTACTGTTGATGCATATGTAACCCTGTATCATGAACTGTGTGATGAAAACAGCGCACAAGAGAGCCGATAGTTTCCCGCTGCATTTCTGAGTGAAAGAACAGAGTTGCATTGCAGGCAAACCGCAAAAAACGTGTACTTTCCATGACCTGCTTTAACAACGCTACTGGACATACCCAAGCGCCCCAAGCTTTTCTTTTATGTCACCGTCAATAACAACACAGGATGTATCTTTCTGAAACAACGGGTTGGTGTTTTTAAAAGCATCCAGCTCTTTTTGTAATTCAGCTGTTTTTTTGTAGTTTTCCCCAAGGTTGTTTTTTTCAAGAGGATCTGTCTGCAGATTGTATAACTCAAGTCTGTAGGGGGAAGCATATCCAATTAAATTCCATTTATTGTCCATATTGTTTGTGTTCTGTATGATTTTATCCCCACCTTTAATGAGACAATATTTTTCAGCACCATAAAGAGTTCCGGAAGCAAAGACCGGAAGGCTTTCAGCGCTTCTTTTTCCATTAAGCAGTTCCATGAAATTTAATCCTCTGAAATTCATACTGGATTTTATATTGCATATCTGCATAACTGTTGGCAGCAGGTCTATCAATCGGACATTGTCTGTTATTACCCCCTGCTGTATTTTACTGCCGAAAATTATTAAGGGCACCTTCAAAAGCTCATTGTAGAGAGAATGTCCATGTTCGAAATTATCATGTTCCCAGAATTCCTCACCGTGATCTGAAGTGATAATGATCACAGTATTCTTCAGCAGATTCGATTGCTTCAGAAATTTGAAAATGCGATTAATATTCTCATCGATAAAGCGAATCTGACCGTCATAAAGAGACACAATGTAACGCTTGTCTGCATCTGACAGCCTGTTTTGAAGGGTTAAGACCTTGGCATATTTCAGTCCGCCATTTCTGTCACCTGGTTGAAAGCGATTGTTAATGGTTCTGGTAAAAAGATAATTAAAATCATTTTTTGTATATGGAGCATGGGCATCCATGTAGTGAAGATAGGCAAAGAAGTTTTTCTTGTTTAAACTCTGTATATAAGCAAGAAAATCATCTGTTATGGCATCTGCATTTGTTGTTTTGTGGTCACGGAAAGTACATGTCTCAAACCCCTGGTCAAAGTTGAATTTCTTTTTAAGAAAAGCATTTCCTCCGTTGAAAAAAAATGTATTGTAACCACTGTTTTTTAAAATCTCTGCCATGGTTAAAATCCCGTCCGGCATCGCACTTGAACTGTTAACAACATTGTGATCGTTTGGGTATAGTGAGGTAAATATGGTAGCAACTGATGGTTTTGTCCATGGGGCGTTGCTGTATGCATTCTTGAATAAAGCACCCCTGGCAGCTAATGAATCAATTGCGGGGGATGTATTTCTGCCATATCCATAACAGCCTAAATGGTCTGGTCTCAGGCAGTCGATCACGATTAATAGAATGTTTGGACCTGGAGGCTTTTTTATTACTGGTTCAATAATAATTCCAAGATTCAAGCAAAGCAGGAGTGCAAGCAGAGAAAAGGATATTTTTTTTATATCATACAATCTTTTTGTCTGTGATATTGAAAAGCTTTTCCTGTGAGGGAAAAGTGTTAGAACGAAAGACCCGCACAGGAATAATAAAATCGAGATCAAAGTCCATTTGTTTAAATGCTTTTGCAAACTTAAACAAATAAGACGGAACATTTGATATTGAAAATAATGCTGGGTGATAACTTCATGAAAAGAGAATACAGTGCCAGCAGAAAATCCGACTATTACACCGGTACTGATAGCTGAAAATATTTTTCCTTTATTGGATCTGTTTTTCATATTAAAGTGTAATTCCCTTGTCCTTAACACATTATTTTCTTAACAATATACCATAAAATCCGATACATTATACGACAAAGCAGAATGAAAAGACACAGCCTCAAAAATTTCATCTAAACAAAACGATTTCTAATAATGCTGTGACTGGCCTTTAAAAAAGGATATCTTAAGAATCGAACAATTCAGGGTTTGTTTTTAAGAACATATGGATGTTTTGAAAAAAACAGCAGGATACTTGAAATTTGCAGTTATAGCACTTGCTTTATGGTTTTTGCTGATATATATCGTTCTCGCCTGTTTTCATATCCGGTTTCCGTTTGCCCTTGAATGGATCGAGGGCAGCATGCTCGATCATGTAAAAAGGGTACTGGCAGGTAAGCTGGTGTATGTACCACCATCAATAGAATTTGTCCCTGCAATTTATCCGCCTCTTTTTTTCTACGTTTCTGCCCTTGTCTCAAAGATTACAGGTTTTGGCTTTATGCCCCTTAGGCTTGTTTCCTTTGTCTCATCCATTGCAATTTTTGTTCTAATATTTTTTATTGTGATCAGGGAAACTGGAAGCAAATTTTCTGCTATTGTTGCGGCGGGTCTGTTTGCAGCTACGTATCGGCTCAGCGGCCCTTATCTGGACATGGGAAGGGTGGACTCACTTTTCCTTTTTCTGTTTTTTGCTGCACTTTATACAGTAAAGTTTAAAGATTCATTGCGGTCTGCCCTTTTTGCCGGCATTCTGATATCTTTTTCAGTTCTTACCAAACAAACAGCGATTGTGCTCTCGGGTTCACTTATATTATACTGTGCTCTTTTCCATTCCCGTCTGTATACCTGTTTTTTTATAATCTCCATGGCTGTTTTTACAGGATTTTCCTGCCTGTTAATTAATTATGCACATGAAGGATGGTTTAAGTTTTATGTCTTTGACCTTCCGGGGCAGCACCCTGTAAGCCTTAACAGGCTTGCTGACTTTTGGGCAAAAGATATTTTTTTATCGCTTCCTTTTGCGTGTGCCTTTTGTCTTCTTTATTTTATCAGGCCTGTTTCTGCTGCATGCAGAAAGAATATGCTTTTTTACCTTCTCGTGTCGGTCAGTATTATAGCAGTTTCATGCATGTCAAGGCTCAAAAGCGGAGGGGGTAAAAATGTATTGATTCCTTCCTATGCAGTAATATCTGTTTTGTTTGGTCTGGCAGTTGGATCAGGTCTCAGGCTGGCTAAAAACTTCCATATGCGAAAAAAAACATTCGCTGAAATTTTAATTTGTTTATTATGCTTGCTGCAGTTTACAACCTTAATCTATAACCCCTTACCCATGCTGCCTGACAAAAGATTCTTGAGACAATACAATTCTGTTGTCAAAAAGATTGCACAAACACAGGGGGATGTTTTTGCCCCCAGCTATGGATATCTGTGTGTGATGGCAGGCAAAAACGGATCTGCGCATATTGGTGCAATAAATGATATTTTGAGGGGCAGTGAAGGGCCAGCCAGAGATTTGTTTATTCATGGAATAAGAGAGGCCATACAAGAAAAAAGGTTCAGCGCAATTATTCTTGATCGCAAATTAGCATGGTTTCAAAAAGATATAGAGAGATATTATGTGCAGCAGAAAGGTTTTAATCGCCAGGATCCATGCTGGCCCCTGATCAGGTATTTTTATATCCCGAGGAGCAAATAAAAGTTGGGGCACTTGAATATCCAAAATATTAACCTTAATTTCTGGAAACCGGAGCATGGCAGAGAAATAATTACACTGTTTTTGCTGTGGCTTTCCTCTGTTTTGATTTTTTCCCCACCACTGACATTTTTGACAGGAAAAATCCTGGGCCTGGCCATAGAGCTGCCTGCAAGAGAACTCCTGCAGACATCTTTTTTTTGTCGTTTATATTGACCAGCGTGTTGTTTCAGTTTTTCAGAAAATCATTTTTTTTACAGTTGACCAAATGCTGTCCTGATGGCGTACAGTTTTGCCTCCTTTTTTTGTTTGCTCTTGTTGTGGCCCTGCCGAGATTTATGGCCATAAGTCCGGACATACCCGTAGCGATTTATGATGACCTGTGGCATTTCCAGAAAATGGTTTCCGTCTTTGGAACGTTTCCGGATTTTAAACACTATTTTTTCCCTGATTTAAAGTTCAGTTATTATTTTTACGCTTACTTAATTCCTGCTGTGCTTTATACTGTTAAGGCAGGCTTGAATTTGAAGCTGATATGGGCTGGCTATATTATTGTTGTCGCCTGTACGGTTACAGCATTGCTGCTTTTCTGCTTTAACATTCTTCTACCCTCTTCAGGGAAAGCACGTATATTTTTTGCCTTTTCAATTACATTTATGGGTGGGCTCCATGAATGGCCATGCATTTTTTATTCGTGGCTTACAGGAGAGCAGAACTGGCACACGGAGTGGTGGGCTTCAAAAATAGGGCTTAATATGCAGATCAGCTCTTTTTACTCTAATCAGTTTTGGGCTCCCCAGCATGTTTGTGCCCTTGGCATTTTTGGAATCATCTTCGCCATACTGCAAAAGATGAAAAACAGGAGAAATCTTGGCGTTATCTGCGGATTACTTCTTGGGATACAGGCTGGGTTTTCCATATATGTTGGAATGTTTTCATGCCTGTATACAGGTCTTTATATTTTTTATGGTGCCTTGAAAGACTGGAAACAGCACCTGTTTATGGGCTTGATTCTTATTTCAGTTCTGGCCATAACAATTTTACCAATTGCCGGATATTTTGCGGATAAAGATGGAACGATTTTTTTTGCAGGAAAAATTTTTCTTCTCCCCCAATATCTTGTTTTCCTGTTTGTTGAGTTTGGTGCGATGTTTGTACTAACTGTTTTGTCTGTGTGGTGGATTTGCAAAGACAGGGCCATGACAGATGAATATGCACAGGTAAGTATGGTCTTTGTTATTTTAACTTTTATTGCTCTGTTTTGTTTTCAGAGCAAGGGGTTTAATGTGTTTTTTTACAGAGGAATTTTGCCGGCTCAGGTGACAACTTTTTTTTTAGGGGTTCTGGCAGCAGACAGACTGAAAAAAAGACATTGCCTTGTCAGATATGTTGTCTTAGTGCTGTTTGGTATTCAGGTAACAGGTTTTATGCCGGAAATGCTTGCGATGACAAAGAAAAATATTGATTCGGCAAATGAAGCGCTTCGGGTACCGGAAAGTATTCTGAGGATTAATGCCGGGAGTCCATTTTCAGAAACCATTACCATTGAGTACAATAAAGAAATAGACGGCACAGCGTTAAATATCTTATTGCTTAATATATTTCGTTTAAAGGATGTATCAAAGCTGTTTTATTGCGATGGAAAAATAGATGCCAATAATATGGTTTATCTGAACAACAGGGGAAAAGAAGTTATTGAAAGTGCCTGCATAAAAGGGGGGTATGGAATTGCAGAATCATTTTGAAAATCTGATCATAATTGTCTGCAGAAAGGATTTAACTGCAGCTACGAACAGTTTCCACTGTTTGATTGAGACCTCACCGGTTTGTCTGTAATTATGAGGGACAGAAATATTCAGAACCCTTCTTCTGTTGAGCACAAGCAGGCCGGATATTGCCACATTTGGGGCGAATGTGTCATGCGGTATGTGCTGAAGAATTGGACTCAAAATCCCGGCCTTCATAAGTCTGAAAGGACAGTTAACGTCTTTTACTCCGGATCCGTAAAAAAAGGAAACAACATGGCGTGAAATAAAGCTGATAAATTTTCGTGATAATGGCTGCAGCCTTCCATCACGCACTCCTATTACTGCATCATAATTATTTTTTTCATGCCACATTTTCTTGAAATGCTCTGCTTTCAACTCATTGTCGCTGTCTGTCTGACACACCCAATGGGCCTCCTTAACCGCCAAATGGTATCCCTGCAGTATTGTCGGTCCATGCCCTGAATTTGCTTTGTGGATAATTTTAATTTCAGGGTTGTTTTCGTTCTGTGCCAGCACATCAGATGTGTTATCCGTTGACCCATCATTTATCACAATCAAACGAAATAGTATGCCCAGGGCATTAAGTTCCTTTAGCCAGTCAAAGATTACATTGTTTATACACTGCGATTCATTATAAACAGGGATAATCACTTCCAAGTCATACATTTTGTTAACAGATTTTTTTGTTGATTCAGAAATTTCTCCCATCAGGAACCAGGAATCATCAAATATAAAAAACAGCTCTTTTTATCTGAAATGTTTTTCAAATTGCTTTCAGTCTTTTAGTGTCGTGTCAACAATATAAAGTCGCATGTCATTGCGAGCTTAGCGAAGCAATCTTGTGCTTTTTGCCAAAAAGATTGCCGCGGCCTTCGGCCTCGCAATGACTATCTTTGTTGCGCCGTTACAGGTTTGACACAACATTAGTGTTTTCTTATCTTTGACCAATAAATTTAATCTGTGGTATTGTCAGTAGTTTTGTCGTTTTTCTTTAAACTGTCAAGTGGAGGAAAAAGAAGGTTGAGCTCGTAGTCTTCAATCAGGTATACAGTGTTCCTGTCATCTGTTTTTACAAAATGCTGAAAAGCATTTTTGTTCCTGCCCACAAGCAAAATTTCCGTTGTTCCGTTTTTCAGGACAGCTGTTATCCGGAGTGCAGGCTTATCAAGCCCAAACTCGCTCAGGACACCTTCTGGAAAGCCAGCCGCTTTAAGTTTCGAGAACTTTTCCATAATGACTTCAACGGTTTCCTGTTTCGGGGAAAAGTTTTCAGGAGCAAGAACATGCCAGTTATTCTTCTCGTCTTTTTTGAGATGAAGGGAAAAATTTCCCTTAACCCTGTATTCGATGATGCTGTTTTTGTTCAGCTTGAATATTGTTTTATCTCTCCATCCTGTCAGGCCCAGTTCAAAAACAGTTTTTAGAATTCCAGGAGTAAGGATAACCCTGTCCTGGTTTTCTGCCCGAACATATGTGCTGAAAATATCAGGTCCGCTTTTGCCCACAAAAAAGCGGACAGAGGTTTTCTTTGACGAATCCTCAATTATTACTTCGATGCCTTTGCTTTCTGATACCTCAAACACCCCGAAATTTTCAGGATTTTTCGAAACAACTGTTTCTGTCTTTATATTTTCTACAGCCTCGAAAAGTTTATTAACAGGCTCTGTATCTGCGGTAAAAGTTTTGTTGTCTGAGAATACTTTCCATATACCATTTTCCTTTTTCAGGTTAACTTCACCTTTTTCAGGACTCTTAATGCGGATTGAAACAATCTCCTGTCTGGCAAGTCGTGGGATAAACCGGTCATGTTCTCCACTGCTTTTGTCTGCGTGAGGGGTTTCAAAAAAATAATACAGAACGAGAAGAATAAAAAACAGAATTGCAAGGATTACAATCCTTTTAAATCCCATCATAACACAACCCCCAGCCTTTTTCTTCTTCTGCGCAGCAGAAACCGGAAAAGACCAAAAACTGCAAGAAGAACTGGAACGCCAAAAATGTTCACAGCACGAACAGCTGTTTTTGTCCTGCCTGAAATAATTATAAGGGGCCTTTCGCCGGAATCCCTGGAACGAATGTCAATAAGATAATCCCCAATTGTAAACCAGTCGATTGCGTTCAGGAAAAATGTTCTGTTCCCGTCAAACTGACCGGTAAAGTTATCAGTAATAAACCGGGAATTTCCCACAACGATAATTTTTGTTTCATGGCTCTGCTTAATGACGGGCCGGTTTTCTTCTGTTGCAGGCTTATTGCCAGTGGCTTTTTTGTCCCTGTTATTGTCCTGTTTTTCCACAGGCGGAACAGTTTTGTCTGCAAAATAACTGTTAAATTTCCCGCTTATTGCAACAGCCATGACATGCTTCTTCATCTGGTCTTCAGGAGGAATAACGTCATTTTGAGGGGAAAGGTCAAAGAAACCTTTCTGGACCCAGGAATATTCTGAGCTTTGGGCCAGGACTGTAACTGTCATATCCTTTGTTCTGTTTTCTATTATCTCAACAGGGCTTGCCCACGGCAGAACCATGCTTTCAAGTCCGTATATTATCGGGTGATCACTGTCAATGCTCTGCCTCACGATCTGGACCCAGAAAGGATATGGAACATAAATACTGTATGGCCCGCTCTGAAAAGATGCCTGTGCGTTCAGCTGATCCAGGACAAGTTCCTGCCTGACCTTTACTCCGTAGTGTTCAACAAGCTTTGCAACTGGTGAGCTGCGGGGCCTGCCCCGCAAGCTTCTGGCCTCTATGTCAACGGTATCTATAAGAAAAATAACTTTACCCCCGGACATAATGAACTGGTCTATTTCAAACATGTCCCTGGCAGACATTTCTTTTGGCGAAGCAACAACAAGGACGGAAACATCATCAGGTATTTTTTTTCCATCAGATGTCAAAATCGTGCGCGTATAAAACTGATCTTGCAGTTCGTTGTTAATTATACCCAGTTCTTTCTGCAGATGAGGCTCTCCATGTCCGCTCAGAAACCCGATTGTTTGAATTTCAGAGTTCGTTACCCGCAATATTTTTGAGGTTAATTCATATTCGAGGGTAGAGGTGTCTGTCAGCGCAGGTATTATTTCCTTGTTGTCACCGTATAGAACTGCAAGTCCCATGAACACGTCTGTAACAGCAGCCTTGTCCTTTTCAATGACGTTAAGCCTGAGCAGCGGGATGCCCATGAACCTGAGCTTCTGCTGCATGGATGGATCATCTCCAGGATCAATATACTCGATATCAATATTTCCCCCTGCGTAAATCCTGTATTCTTCCAGTGTATCTTTTATCTGGTCGGTTAGTACAGACAGGTAGGGCGGGAGGGTTTTTGACAGGTAAACTTTTATATTTACCATATCGTCAAGCCCCCTCAGAATTTTCCTGGTGGATTCTGAGACAGTGTATTTTTTGTTTTCTGTCAAATCAATCCTGAAGAAATGGCGCAGGGAAAATGCATTGATTACTGTAAGAATAGATAAAATCAGCAAAACAATGATTAAATAATTTGTCCCGGAGCCAACCTTTTCAGTCTCATATCATTTACTTCCATTTCCTGTTTTCAACAGAAATTTGATTAAGAAACAGAAAAAATCCGATAACGGAAAAATAATATACAATATCCCGTGAATCAATCACACCTCGTCCGATACTTTGAAAATGTGCACCAAGGCCCAGGTATGAGAATACAGGAACCAGTGTGTGTGGCACATTTGAAAGCACAAAACCTTCTCCGACAATAAGAAATGTAAAGCATATTAAAATTGCCACAAGAAAAGAGATTATCTGATTATCAGTAAGGCTTGATGCAAAAAGACCGATAGCAACATAGGCTCCCCCAAGAAGAAACGCTCCGGCATAGCCACCCCAGATGGGTCCGGGATCGGGGTTTCCAAGCATCATTACTGTTGCAGGCAGCGGGAATGTGAGGCATATGGTAAGCACTATAAAAACAAAGCCTGAAAGAAACTTTCCCGTAACAATCTCATAGTCTTTAACAGGAAGTGTCATCAGTATTTCTATTGTCCCTAACTTTTTTTCTTCTGACCATGATCTCATGGTTATTGCAGGAGCAAGAAACAGGAAGATCCAGGGCAGAAATGAAAAAAACGGTCTGAGACTTGACTGATTCATCAGAAAAAAGGTTCTGAAGAAAAGCCAGTTCGTGACACATAAAAAAGAGATTATAAATATGTATGCAACAGGTGAGCTGAAATAGGCCCTGAACTCCTTTTGGAAAATATTTTTTATGTTTCTCATTATACCTGGTTTATTGTTGTCAAAACTTTTTATATTAAAGAAAATATCATTAATGTCCAAAACAAGGTATTAACATATTGTTTTTGCATGTGTTTCAAGGTTGAGATTGCTTCGGTCGCAGCTCCCTCGCAATGACATTAACTGTTTGATTTTGCTTTGCATTGTCATTGCGAGCGAAGCGTGGCAATCTCGTTCTTGGACAACAATGAGAAAATAATATTGCTTCATGCTTATCTTTGCTTAATCTAAATGTTACGTGTTACGGGTTGAAATTTTTTAACTCGCAACACGTAACTCGTCAACCCGGTTTCCCCCGTGCCTCTTTTGTTGTCAGATCAAGAAATACCTCTTCAAGGTTTATGGTCTTTCTGAAAAGCTCTGTCAAGCTCCATCCGCTTCCGGCTACCAGGAAAAAGACCTCCTCGCTCAAGTC
>JAJRXD010000069.1 GCA_024276465.1 Deltaproteobacteria bacterium | reverse complement strand
TTGACCGGAACGTGCCGCGCAAGCCCCGTCCCGAATGCTTTCGGGATAAGCGGGGAAAAGCGGCACAGATCAAAATATAAATATTATTTACCGGGAAGCCCCGTCCCGAATCCTTTCGGGATAGGCGGGGAGCTTCACATTATGTTTTCTCTGGTATCATTAAGAATCTGCCAGAAATCCCATTGCCTTCAACTCCGGAATTAAATCACCTAACTTTAAACGTTCAAGCCCTTTACTGGTAAACAGGGCTGTTTCAACATCCCATTGCCGCGCCTGATAATAATCATCCATGACCTTATTAAAAGTATCCCTTGTCAGGATTGATCCTTTACGGCTGAAAAGTTCCCCCCCCCTGCCCGGAACCATCAGTTCGGGGTTGAACAACCCGACCGGCGGGGGTTGATCCTGGAGAGGGCGGGAAAAATTAAACTCATCCAGGCAGTCATCAATGCGGCCTCTTCTTCCCTCGCGCAGATAGATGGCCCTGCACAGGTTCGCACATCGCTCTCCTGAACCAAGCAAGCCTGCTTCATCCATATCCTCGCCTGTTACAGCTGAAAAAAGTTTTGCCTCAAGGGATGGATCCCCAGCACCTGTTTCACTGTTTCCCGAATAGTCTATGGGCCAGAAAAAGTCACAGAGAATCAGATTTTCCTTTGCATAAGCCCTGTTTTGCATCTTTACTGCAGCTTCTCCCATCTTATCAGACGAGTCAAATTCTGCTGCCTTTTCATCCCCCCAGAAAATTTTTGCCAGATGACGAAGCTTCTGTGTACTTAAAAAGCCCATCATACCTTCCGTGCCCATCCAGATCATCCACTTTACCATTGGAAAACTTACTGCATGCAGCTGGGTAATAGGAAAAACATGTTCTGTTGCATAAACAGGAGCAGTTGAAAGAAACAGCCGGGGATTGTAAACATCAGCATCAAACCCGCTTTTTGTTACCATCCCCTCCAGCAGTTTTTCAACTCCCAGTTCCTGTGCTGCACGCCGGCTTCCTTCGGCTAAAATATCACCCACACCCTGTCGGTGAATGATTACGTTGACCAGTGCGTCAATCCACTCCTTCGTCCCTGCTTCATCCCGGTTCAAACCGGTTTTCACCGGGTCCACTGCTCCACTTTGCAGTGCTCTGGGCAGCCACTCTGTCAAAAAACGAAGTTCCATGGTGCATAGCCCCTGTTTGTTGGCTAACTGCGTGGCATAAAATGATGTCTCTGCCATTCTGCCGGTTTTAGCTTTTTCAGCATTTGCATAAAAATAGGCGGAAGCACAGTTTTTGCTGTATCCTTTTTCTCCCTTTCTGTTCTGGTAGATCCCGCGGCCGCAGATTCCAGGACAGCCATAACAATAGGCATTTTTAACCTTTTCAATGTCTTCAATTACAGGCTCACTCCAGTACCTCTCCGAGGACTCACCCTTCCACAAGGCAGTAATCTCACGGTTAATTTCCTTAAGGGTATCCGGCTGTGCTACGGGCAGCATGGTTTTCTCAGCCTTCACAACAACTGCCTTCAGGTTTTTTGATCCCATTACCCCGCCGAATCCTTTTGTGGCAGACACACCACCAGAACCTATTACATTGGCAAACCTGACCCGCATTTCTCCTGCTCTTCCAATTGTTGCCACGCAGGCTTTGTCACCAAATTTTTTCTGGAGCAGGGAAATAGTTTCAAATGTGTCTTTTCCCCAGAGGGACGAGGCATCCTCAAAAGAACATTTTCCACTGCTTTCAATCAGCAGAACAACCGGCTTTCCGGAAGTGCCAACAATATCCAGCCCATCAAGGCCGGACCATTTCAGGGCAGCTCCGAAACGGCCCCCTAAATTTCCTGTTGCATACTGCTCAGGTACAGCCATGGGAGATTTGCCTAACACAATCCAGCGGGATGCAGCAGGCGCCATGGTTCCGCACAAAGGGCCGTTCATAAAAAAAAGATGGTTTTCAGGGTCAAAAGCACCAACACCTGAACCCATCTCTTCCCAGTAAATGCGACTGGCAATACCGCGCCCACCTGTAAAACGTTCCGTATACTCAGATGTAAATATGTCTGTAATTTTCCGGGTGCTGAGATCTACCCTGAGCATTTTTCCAGCCCATCCGAACAGTTTTGTCATTAGTTCATATCTCCTTTTCTGAAATGATAATTTTTTTATACCTGAGTTTTGCACCGGTTATCGTAACGAGACGACGAAACTCTTGTGTTTAAAGAGCAGTTGGAGTAGTTTTGACTCGCAGGCATAGCCCGCTATGAAGAGAATCAAAATTGCGAAACGCCCTTTAAACATAGGGGGCTTCAAGCCGCAGTAGATAAATGGTGCAATATTCAGGTAATAGCATCTTGTGCCTATTTATAACAACCTGTATTTAGCCTGTATATTGTAGCAGACAACTATCAGGGCTACAATGCATACTGCAAAATATCTGTTCAGCCTAAAAAGGAATACCTTCAACCAGGGTTTCCACGACCTTAACAATTATTCCTCCGGCTTTTGACATGTCCCTTCTGAGCCTTACTCCCCGGAGAATTTCAGATGGGTTTTTCAGTAAATGCAAATACACTCCAGCAGTGCCGGCAGATCTCTTTTTTTTCAAGACACTGCTTATGTTCACGGTATCAGCCCTGGCAGTATCTGAAGTAACACGCACATTTAAAAAGGGAATGCCTGATGAGCAGATTACACGGGCTGTTGCTGCGCTTTCCATATCAATAACTCTGGCACCTGATGTAATAAAAATCTTTTTTTTTTCTTTCTCTGAATGTATGAAGCAGTTAACTGTCAGGCAATCTCCACTGGTTACGGAAAGTCCTGACCTGCTTATTAAATCAAAAAATTTCTGGCTGAGAGCATTATCACTTTGAAAAAACTGCAATGATTGTTTGTGAATTGTTTTTTCTACAACTACAATATCTCCTGTATTTAAAGATGGATCAACAGCTCCTGCTGCACCAACTGACAGCACACAGGAAGGAGAAAAATGTTTTATAATCTGTCTTGCAGCTGAACCAGCCTTCTTTGCTCCAACTCCGGTGTTAACCAGCAGGATCTTTTTGCTGTTTAACACCCCCATGATAAACAGTGAGCCTGCCATGATCTCCTGATTTTTTCTTATAATCTTTTTTTTTAAACTGCTTATTTCCAGATTCGATGCTATTGTAATTGCAAGCATAAAAATTTTTCCTTTATTTGCTGAGAAATGTCTGTTATTTTACCAAGAAAAATCAAGCTTGTATCTATTTTTATCTTTGCCTGGCTGCGAGCTTTTGATTATATAAAATCTGGGTTATAAAGGAGGTTTTATGCAAAAAGTCCCTATAGAAAGAGCAGCAGAAGGGATGGTCCTCGCAAAACCGGTCGAAAGAGAAAACGGCGTTGTGTTAATGGGAGAAGGCACAGAGCTTGACAGCATACTCATAGAAAAACTAAAGGACCTTGATATTAAAAAAATTACTGTGAAAGGCCGGCCTCTAAGTACAGGAGATGAAAAAACCCTTGAACAACTCTATTTAGAACTGGATGAAAGGTTCAGCACGGTTTCATCAGACAAGCTGTGCAACCAGGTAAAAAAAATAATCAGGAAGGATATCAAATCGCGCAAAGAGGAAAGTGATCTTTAACCCGGATTTTGCAGCAGGGGCTTTTATCCCGCAAACCCGGTTTCAGTGGAATTGCAGTTTCTGGGTTTAACTGTTGCCACCAGGGAATACGCTATGGACATGGAAAAAGAAAAAATTCGTCGAAAAGTAAAGTCTATAAAAAGCCTGCCGACCCTTCCTGCGGTTGCCATGAAAGTCAGCAAGATGGCTGAAAATGATAAAACATCAGCTAACCAGTTAGGCAAAATCATATCCACGGATCAGGCAATTTCCGGAAGGCTGCTGCGACTGGTCAATTCCTCGTTTTATGGATTTCCCGGCAGGATTTCTTCCATTTCAAGCGCGATAGTACTTCTGGGATTTGACGTGGTCAAGAGCCTGATAATAAGTGTATCGGTTTTTGAGATGATGGAAAAAGGTATTATCGGGCTCTGGGAGCACTCCCTGGGCTGTGCAATTGCTTCAAGGATTATAGCAAAAAGGATTAAAGACTGTGACCCTGAAGAGCTCTCTGTTGCAGGTCTTTTGCATGACATAGGAAAGATTGTGGTCAGTATTCAACTGACTGAAAACTACGAAGATATTAAAAAACTGATAAAAGAAAAAAAAATCATATTTTATGAAGCAGAAAAGGAGGTTTTAAAATTTACACATGAAGATATCGGGGGATGGCTTGCTGAGTCATGGAACCTTCCTGTAAGCCTTCAGGAACCTGTTTTGTGTCATCACCAGCCAACTAAAGCCCAATCCGCAAAACTTCAAACCTCTGTTGTACATCTCGCGAATTTCCTTGTAAGATCTGTTGGATTTGGATCCGGGGGAGATCCATGGGTGCCAAAGCTGAACCGAAAGGCATGGGACCTCCTTGGCCTGAGCTTTCAGGACCTTGAGGAGATAATAAGGGAACTGGGGGATGAACTGGAATCTGTAGAAGCCAATACATTATGTGAAAGTGCTGATTAATGCAGCAATCAGAAAAAGAAATTCTTCTAATTTCACAGGACAATGAACTTAACTGGAAAATCACAAAAAAATTAGCTGATAAAGATTTCCTGATAAGTACCAGCAGATCTGTGAATAAGGGCCTGGGAATGGTCTATGAAAGCCCGCCTGCTCTTATTATGTTACAGGAGCATTTAATGAGGGGAAAAGGGTTGGGGCTTCTCAGAACATTCAAAAAAGACAACCTTTTCTCTCATATTCCTGTTGTTCTTCTTGTAAGCCCTGAGTGGGGGAAAAAAGATATTGACTGGGATAATATTCCTGTAGAGGATTATATTACAACTTCTTTCAAAACTGATGAATTGATAAACAGAGTTTCACTCTGTGTGAGCAGATTTAATCGCGCACTTGATCCTAACCCTCTCACACGACTCCCTGGCAATACATCAATTTTAAGAGAAATTCAGAAAGTTTTGGATCTTGGCCAGGATGTTGCGATCTCTTATCTGGATGTGGACAATTTCAAGGCCTTCAATGACAGATATGGTTTTGCGAGGGGGGATGAAGCCCTGAGAATGACAGCCAGAATCCTTTCAAACGTAATACATGACTATAAAGACACAGAAGCCTTTGTCGGCCATGTAGGAGGAGATGATTTTGTTTTTATTATCCCTGCCCGTTACATGGACGATGTGTGTAAAAAAACCATAAGGGGCTTTGATTCAATAATTCCCAGCCTTTATGAGGAGGGGGAAAGAAAAAAGGGTTTTATAATTTCCAAAGATCGCTCAGGCAAAAAACAACAGTTTCCCATTATGAGCGTCTCCATAGCTGTTGTGATAAACAGAAACAGAAAGTTTAAACACTACGGAGAGGTTAGTGAAGTTGCTTCTCAAATTAAAAAGCGGGTGAAAAAGCTTCCTGAAAGTAATTACATGACAGATCGCAGAAAAAACGAGATGTAATACCTGAATTTTGCACGATTTGCCGTAGCGAGGCGCCGAAACGCCCTTTCTTTAAACACAGGGGGCTTCAAGCCGCAGCAGATTAAATGGTACAATATTCAGGTAATAATTGAAAAAATATTTAATCATTAATACTGAATTTGCGGGTCATCAGGTTTCTTACTCCGGGTTCATTGTTTTGAACTCACGTTTGAGTTTTCTGATCTCGTTTTTCAATTTAAACCGCTGAATTACATCTAACAAATTTCCTCCAATTACTCCCACAAAAAAAGGGATCAAAATTACTGCCCATACTGGAAACGAACATTTCAAGTCATAATAATAGGTGATCTCCACAGTCTGGTTGTTCTTCAAGGCAAAGGTTAGAAGAACAACTATTATGAAGATGATTCCAACAGTGTTTATAAAAGTCCTCATTTGTTTACATCAATTATTAATATTATTGTCTGTTGTTGGCAAGACTGGATTTGTCTGAACGATTAGTTGCTTCCAGGCTCTTCCGGCATCTGTTCTGACATTATTTCTAATATCCTGTCCTTTCTGAATCTCCAGGAATTGCCAACCCTGAACCCTGGAAGTTGCCCCTTTTTAACCAGTTTGTAAACAGTAATTTTTGAAAGTTTTAAATAAGCGGCAACTTCTTCAACAGTCATAATTTGTGAATTGTCTCTTGCTGTCATGGCTAACCTCTGCTCCTTTAGTTGGTTTTGCACCGAAAAAAGCAAAAATATTTAAATGCAAAATATTTACTACATTTATTTTTAAAATTCAAGCAATTTATTTATATTATCCTCTCTTTTTATATAACACAGGCAAAAAATATTTCAATAGATATTTGCTGGTTTTCAGGTTAAAATAACTGCAACAAAACATGATTTTAACAAATATGGAGCGCTTCGCCCAAAACGCAGATGCTCTCCAAACCATGAGGCTGTCAGCAGACAATGAAACTAAAAGACATTCAAAACCAGAAGGACAATCGAAAAATTGAAATAAATAAGGCAGGTGTTAAAAGCATTCGCTACCCAATCGTTGTTTTAGACAGAAAAAACAGGGAACAGCATACTGTAGCGACAATAAATATGTATGTTGGTCTGCCGCACCACTTTAAGGGCACACACATGAGCCGTTTTATCGAAGTGCTCAATAAACACCGTAAAGGCATAAGCACAAGGAACATTTCTGAAATCCTTGTAAAAATGAAAGAAAAACTTAACTCTGAATCTGCACATATTGAAATTGAGTTTCCATTTTTTATTGAAAAGGAGACCCCGGTTTCAAAATCAAAAAGTTTAATGGAATACAGATGCCACATGTGGGGTTCACATGATGAAAAGTCAGACCTTGTTGTGGGAGTTGAAGTGCCTGTTACAACACTCTGTCCCTGCTCAAGGGAGATAAGCAATTATGGAGCACATAACCAGAGAAGTATTGTTAAGGTTAAAGTCAGGTTTAAAAAGTTTTTTTGGATAGAAGATTTGATTAAGCTTGTGGAAAAAAGCGCCTCAAGCGAAATTTATCCTTTGCTGAAAAGACCGGATGAAAAGTTTGTTACTGAGATGGCATATGACAATCCAGTGTTCGTTGAGGATGTAGTCAGAAATATAGCCCAGCAGCTTGATAAGGATTCAAACATCACATGGTATACTGTTGAATCGGAAAATCAGGAGAGCATTCATAATCATAGTGCTTACGCCTATATAAAAAAAAAGGGGTAAAAAATGACAAGACAAAATATTTTTTTTGTTTCTGCCATTAACATCTTTCTGCTTTTTATGGCTGCATTTTGCGCCTGGCCCGGTGAAACCGGATCACTCAATAAAAACGAAAAAACTACGCTTCTCAGGATAGCAAAAGATACCCTTGTATTGTATCTGAACAAACAAACAGTTCCATCTTTAGAAAGCTACTCAATTACTGCAAATCTGAAAAAAAGATCCGGGGTTTTTGTAACGCTGGAAGAAAAAGTCAGCGGGAATTTGAGAGGGTGCATGGGATACATCAGAGGTTTTAAACCACTGGCTGAAGCAGTTATTGACTGCACAATACAGGCGGCAACCAGGGACAGAAGATTTTTACCAATGAAACAGGGCGAAGATCAGACAGTTACTATAAAAATTTCCGTATTGACTCCCCCTCGAACAATTAGTGCTGTTGATGAGATAAAAATCGGGAAGCATGGCCTGATAATTTCCAGAGGATTTAAAACCGGTGTTCTGCTTCCGCAGGTTCCCGTGGAGCAGGGATGGAGCAGGGATGATTTTTTGAAAGCCATTTGCAGGAAAGCAGGCCTTCCGGACATGGCCTGGAAAAAGGGGGCAGCATTGCAGGTCTTTTCTGCCCAGGTTTTTGGTGATCCCTGAATTCAGGATAAAATTTCTTTTATTTTTTGCGAGATCTCTTTAATTCCAAACGGTTTTTGAATAAATCCATTACAGCCACGTTTCAATATTGTTGATGCCTCGCCATCCACGCTGTATCCACTTGACAACAGGGTCTTTACTTCAGGATTAATGTTTTTTATTCTGTCATACAGTTCTCCACCGCCCATCTCAGGCATTATTAAATCAATGATAACCATATCAATTTTTTCCCTGTTCTGTGCATATATGGCTAACGCCTCTCTACCACTTCCTGCTGCTAATGTGTCATAGCCAAGCATCTGCAAAATCTCAGTACCAACATCAATCATTGTATCCTCATCATCTACCAGCAGCACAGTTACGGAACCTTTAAGAATCTCTTCAGTTGGTCTTTCATCCTGCACTACCGGCATGTCTGAGGCCGGAATATAAATGGTAAATGTTGTTCCCCTGCCTTTTTTACTTTGAACAATTATGTCGCCCCCATGATTTTTTATAATACCGTAAGCTGAAGCAAGGCCAAGCCCTGTGCCCCTCCCCTTGTCCTTGGTTGTAAAAAAAGGCTCGAATACTCTTCCTCTGACCTCCTCATCCATGCCGATACCCGTGTCCCTGACAACAATTTTAGCATATTTTCCAGCTGTCAGGTCGTGCTGTTGGGAACACTGGGCACCAATTACAGTATTTTCTGTTTCTATGTGGATTCTCCCCCCCCCCTCCATGGCCTGACACGCGTTAATGTAAAGATTTATCAGGACCTGTTCAATTTGTCCCTTATCTACCTCTACTGTCCATATGTCTTCCTGATATTTACAATCTATTGAAACATCCTTCTTTGTACGTCCAAACATGGTTGTTGCGGAATCAATAATTTCATTTATATTGGACGGCCTGACATCATATTTGCCCCCGCGTGCAAAACCAAGCAGCTGCTTCGTTAAATTAGTTCCACTCTGAACATGCTGGTCAATAACCTCTAATTTTGAATAATAAGGGGAATCAGGATCAAGTTCTGAAAGAATTATGGAACTATAGCCTTTTATTCCCATCAGGATATTGTTAAAATCATGAGCAATTCCACCCGCAAGTGTTCCTATAGCCTCCATTTTTTTTGCATGTTGAAGCTGGTCCTCAAGATTCTTCCTGTAGGTTATATCCCTGGCAACTCCATATGTTCCAAAAACACCATCACCATATTCATCAGTTTGCAGTTTTATTGTTGAATGTTCTATCTCAAACAGCTTAAGCAAATCCCTGGTTTCATAACTTTTCAGCTTTAATTCAATATTAAAGGCTGAAACATCTTTTGGTTGCTCTCTTAAAAACCTGTTTGCTTTTTCCATGCTGTCTTCATGGACAATTGAGGTGAAATGCTTTCCTGTCAACAGGTTTGGGGGATATCCGATTAATCGTTCGACAGTGACATTAACAAAGGTAAAAAAGCCCCTGTTATCCAGTATATAAATAATATCAGGGGAATTTTGCACCAGGTACTGATAGCGTTCTTCTGAACGCTCAAGCCTTCCGTAAATAATCTCCTTTTCATAGTGCAGTCTTTTTTGATTCAGTGCATTTACAACACGTTTTAAAAGTTCTTCATATTCAAAAGGTTTTTTTAAATAATCATAGGCCCCTCTTTTAAGAGCCTGCACTGCTGACTCTATTGAGGCATTTCCTGTTATAACAATAGTGAGAATTTCATTTTTCTGTCTGTGAAGATAATCCAGAACCTGAAACCCGTCCATATCCGGCATAACCATATCCAGGAGAAGAAGATCAAGGTTATTCTCATCAAGCAGCTCAAGGCCGTCCTTTCCGCAGCTGGCAGCAAAAACATCATAGCCCTGTCTTGTCAGCAGTATTTTCAGACTGTCACAAATATTGGGCTCATCATCAATTATTAATACCCTTGGTACGTAAGACATTGCTTTCTTCAAAGAAGTTTATTTTCCCCGGAAAGCTGTCCTGGAATAGCTTCGCAGCGAGATTGAGTGAAAATTTCGCTGTCAGGACGCAAAAGTAAAAAGTACCGGAGACGCAGCAATTGCTACATTGAGGAGGTTTTTACCTTTGCAACGCACAGAGACACCTGCGGAATTTGCAGCCAGTCACAGTAGATGCTTATTTTCGGACAGCCTCCTGTACAGATAAGGGTAACACTACTTTAAATGTTGTTCCCCTGCCTTTTTCGGTTGAGCAGGTAATGTTTCCTTTTAACCCCTTTATGCTGCTGTAAACAATAGAGAGCCCAAGTCCTGTATGACCCTCACCTTTTGTAGTGGTGTAGGGTTCAAAGAGTCTTGACTTGATAATTTCAGGCAAGCCCACACCATCATCCTTGATAATTATTTCTACAGAATTGCCGTCTGTACTGCATTTTGTAGAAATATAAATATTTCCACCCTCGGGAAGAGCCTCTGAAGAGTTTTTAATAAGATTAAGAAAAATTTTTTTCAAACTGTTTTTGTCACTGACAATTCCGGGAATCCCGGGATCCAGGTCAAAGGCAATATTTATTCTGTTCTGCAATAAAGATTCTCTGATCAACGTCGCAATATCTTTCAGTAAAGCATTCACATCCACGCTTTCAAGGTTCTGGACTTTAGGCCTGGAAAAATCTGAGAGCTCTTCAATGGTTTGCGAGACACGCCCGATCTCCTCATGTATGATTCTGATTTCATCAACTGCAATGTTTTTTTCAGACAGATTCATCTCCAGGATTTTAAGGTAGTTTTTTATAATGCTTAAGGGATTATTTACCTCATGGGCCACCCTTTTGGCAATAGCTGATGAAGCTGCCAGACGTTCTGAAAGAACCTCCTTTGCCTGTGATTGCCTTATATTATCAGCATGCAGAGAAAAAGCAATGTGGCCTATAAACCGGCTCAGCAGTCTTAAACTGTTGTCTGTTTTAGAGACTTCCCCCTTTTTCAGTCCTAATACCATAACCCCCACACCATTACTGCGGACAATCATTGGGAAGCAGATAATTCCCTCTTTCCCTGTCAAGCGGATCAGCTGCTCATCAATTATCGTCAGATCAGAT
>JAJRXD010000068.1 GCA_024276465.1 Deltaproteobacteria bacterium | reverse complement strand
TTCAGCAGAGGAAATACAGATGAGCTTTATTGTTATAGGCGCTGGAGAAATTGGCTATCATGTTGCGAGAAGGCTTTCCCTTGAAAAAAAGGACGTTACAGTAATTGACAAGGACCTGGATAAAATCAAACAGATTCAGGATTCTCTTGATGTTCAGATTGTACATGGAAGCGGAAGCTCCCCGGAGACACTCCGGCAGGCTGGAATTGATGATGCTGAAATGATTATTTCCGTTACAGACAGTGATGAAGCAAATATGGTCTCCTGCCTCGTTGCAAGTGCACAAACAAAGATTTCAACTAAAGTAGCACGAATCAGGAACCTTGAATATATTTATAATCCCGGAATTCTTACAAAGGGAAATTTAAATATTGATCTGACAATCAACCCTGAATTCGAAGCTGTATCTTCCATTATCAGACTCTTGAATGTTCCTGGAGCAACTGATGTTGTTGACTTTAACGACGGCACTGTAAAGCTGATAGGTTGCAAGGTGCGAAATCCTGTTTTCCACGATGGTATAAAGCTGGAAGACCTCAGCAGCAAAAGTCATATACCTGATATGGTCATTGCATCAATATATCGCAAGAGCGAGGTAATTATTCCAGGCGGCAGGGACAAGATATATTATAACGATTCTATTTATTCAATAACAACTGAAAAAAATATCCAGAAAATGATGAACTTTTTTGGAAGACACTACCAGGACATAAAGAAAATAATGATTGTTGGTGGTGGCAATATTGGAGTGCTTTTAGCCAAAGAGCTGGAACAGATGAAAATTGCAACCAAATTGATTGACTCTGATGAGGCAAGATGCATAAAAATTGCAGAAGATCTTGATAAAACGGTTGTGCTTCATCATAGTGGAGAAATTGAAGAAATACTTTCAGAAGAATATATAGAAGATACGGATGTGTTTATTGCTGTTACAGATGATGAGGAGGATAACATTCTCCTGTCACTCCTTGCAAAACAAAAAGGCGCTAAAAAATCTGTTGCTCTTATCCATAATATGACTTATACACAGCTTGTTCCCAGCATAGGCATTGACCTTGTTATGAATCCTAATCTATGTGCAATTAATCGCATCCTGAGATTCATACGAAAAGGCAAAGTGCTTTCTGTTGCGTCCTTCTATGAAAAAAACGCTGAAGCAATTGAAATTGTTGCACTTGAAACTTCTGATCTGGTCAATAAACCGATAAAAAAATTAAAATTCCCCAAGCACGCAATAATCGGTGCAATACTGCGCAACAATGAACTGATGGTACCAAATGGAGACAGTGTGATATTTCCAGGTGATCATGTGATTGTTTTTGCTCTGTCCAGTGCCATAACACGTGTTGAAAAAATGTTAATGGTCAAACTTGAATACTGGTAACTGCCTGCCTGGGTAGAAAAAACTTCGTCAATAAAAACAATCTAATTAATCCATATTATGTTCTTTTCTTTAATATTCAGAATACAGGGCTTTTTACTGCTTTTTCTTGGGGTCAGCATGTGCTTTCCTTCCGCAGTGGCTTTATACTGTAATGAAAATTCTCTGCAATCTTTTGTAGTTTCAACGATTATAACGATCCTTACCGGTTTACTGTTAATTGTAATCTGTCCATCATCAGAAAAACAGATTTCCCACCGTGATGGCTTCCTTATTGTCTCACTTGGCTGGATCCTTGCTGCTCTTTTTGGGTCACTGCCTTTTATTCTTGATCATACGTTCTTATCTTTTACTGATGCTTATTTTGAAACAGTTTCGGGTTTTACCACTACAGGTTCAACTGTTGTCGCAAACATTGAAATTATTCCAAGGTCAGTTCTTTTCTGGAGAAGCATGATTCAGTGGCTTGGGGGTATGGGTATAATTCTTTTTTCCATCGCCATACTACCCCTTTTAGGAATTGGCGGAATGCAGCTTTACAAAGCAGAAGTCCCTGGCCCTGTTGTTGAAAAACTTAAACCCCGCATTGCTGAAACAGCAAGATCTCTCTGGAAAGTATATATATTGCTTTCCCTCATTGAGGTTTTTCTTTTATTGACAGCTGGAATGAATCTTTTTGATGCAGTATGTCATACCTTTACAACCATGGCTACAGGAGGATTTTCAACCAGGAACAGGAGCATTGAATCATTTAACAATTCATATGTGGAAATTGTATGTATTGTTTTCATGTTTGCAGCCGGAATGAACTTTGCTCTGCATTACAGGGTGTTTCACGGCAAAATAAAAAGCCTGTGGAAAGACAAGGAGTTTATATTTTATTTTTTATTCCTTCTTGCATCAACACTTTTTATTGCTTTTTCAATTAAAGGAACCGGGCATGGTAATATTTTAACCACTCTGAGACACGCTGCTTTTCAGGCCACGTCTATTATGACAACAACCGGGTTCAGCACAGCAAACTTTGACACATGGCCTCTTTTTGCAAAATTCATTCTGCTTATTCTCATGTTCGTTGGCGGTTGTGCAGGATCTACCGGAGGTGGAATAAAATGTATCCGAATTTTAATTGTGTTTAAAAGAACCTATCGGGAACTTTTTTACATGATCCATCCTCATGCAGTAGCATCTGTTAAAATCGGGGGCAGTTCAATCCCTGAAAATATTTTAAGGGGGGTTAGTGGTTTTGTCATTCTTTATTTAATGATCTTTGTCGCAGGATCACTTGCAATGTCCCTGTGCGGGCTTGACTTTATAACTTCTCTGTCATCAGTTGCCGCATCTCTTGGCAATATAGGCCCCGGGCTTGGGGGGGTCGGCCCGTATGAAAATTTCCACTTCATACCTTTGGCCGGAAAATGGATTCTTATATTAATGATGCTTTTAGGCCGGCTTGAAATTTTTACACTACTCATACTTTTCATCCCTGAATTCTGGAAAAAATAAACAGTTAATGAAACGACTTTTTACCCACCTCTTTTCAGTGTTCATAAACAATTTCGCAAGCCCTGATTGCCTGATTGTTTATCTGTTGACATCCATTACATAGCCTTTTATAATCTGCAAGTTTAATAAATCCATTTTATAAATTCAAAATCAAACAGGGGATAAAAGATGATGCAAAGAGGGTTTAAACTAAAAAAATTAGACAACGCAGATGTTAATAATCTGAACGATCTGTCAAGACATGCACGTGGGGATATACTTACCATGACAACCCTTGCCCGCAGCGGTCATCCCGGTGGTTCAATGTCTTCGGTTGATATTTATCTTACTCTTTATAAATATGCGTCTGTGTTTCCTGACAATCCATACCACCCTGCCCGTGACAGAATTGTTATCAGTCACGGGCATACTTCTCCAGGCGTTTATGCTGCTCTGGCAAGAACAGGTTTTTTTAACGTAAATGAGCCCATAGAGGGTTTTCGAAAAGCCGGATCTATTTTTGAAGGGCATGTTGAGAGGAGTGTTCCTGGCGTAGAATGGGGAACCGGCAACCTTGGCCAGGGCCTGTCAGCCGGCTGCGGGTTTGCCCTTGCTTCAAAATTAAAAAAAATTAAATACCATACATATGTTGTTATGGGTGATGGGGAGCAGCAGAAAGGCCAGATAGGTGAAGCCAGAAGATTTGCTGTTAAATACAGGCTGCACAATCTTACAGTTCTAATAGACTGCAATTGCCTGCAAATTTCAGGACCCACCCGGGACGTAATGCCACAGAATATAAAGGACAATTTTATATCTGACGGATGGGATGTTGTTGAAATTGACGGCCATGACTTTCATCAGATTTATGAGTCACTTTATTCTGCTACTCATAACATGAATGCTCCTGTTGCAATCATTGCAAAAACAGTAATGGGTAAGGGCATCTCTTTTATGGAGAATCTTGAAAAATATCATGGCTCTGTCCTGAATACGGATCAATACAATGCAGCAATGAAGGAGCTTTCACTGACCTGTAACCTTGACACATTTGAAAGAAAACGTAAAACCTCTGTAATGGATCCCCATCAGAATGTTAATCATGAAAATGAAACAGACGTTAATATTATTACAGGTGAACCTGTCTGCTACGGGAAAGATAAAATGATTGACAACAGGTCAGCTTTTGGAAATGCCCTGAAAAATTTAGCTGAATTAAACAAAAACAATGAAAGCTCCACGCCCATCGCAGTGTTTGACTGTGACCTTGCAAGCTCTGTTAAAACAAATGGATTTCAGTCCGTTCAAGCAGATAACTTTTTTGAAGTTGGAATACAGGAGCACAATGCAGCAACAATTGCAGGGACACTGTCAATTGAAGGCATCGTAACTTTCTTTGCAGACTTTGGTGTCTTTGGTGTGTGCGAAACATATAACCAGCACCGTTTAAACGACATCAACTGCACAAATCTTAAATTAGTCTGCACACATTTAGGCCTTGATGTTGGAGAAGACGGCAAGACGCACCAATGCATAGATTACATTGGACTTTTTCAAAATCTTTTTACATTTAAAATTCTGATGCCTGCTGATCCAAATCAAACAGATAAAATAATCAGATACATCAGTTCAACTCAAGGTAACTTTTTCATTGGAATGGGTCGCTCAAAACTGCCTGTAATTTTTGACGAAGGTGGAAAACCTTTCTTCGGTAAAAACTATGAATTCAGGTATGGGAAAATTGATATTATAAGGCATGGGAGTGATGCTGTAATCATGTCTTACGGTACAATGCTGCACCGGGCCATTCAGGCAAGCGAAGTATTGAAACAAAAAGGAATTAATGTTGGTGTTTTTAACGTAGCCTCCCCAGTTAATCTTGACACAAAAGCCCTTTCAGATGCTGCTCAATCAGGGGCTATAATAACCTATGAAGATCACAGTGTGCATACCGGTCTTGGCAGTATTGTTGCCAACAAGCTTCTGTCTAAAAATCTGTTTGCACGGTTAAGAAAACTTGGCGTAAATAATTATGGCCAGTCAGGAACGCCGGATGCACTGTTCAAAGCTAATGGCCTTGATGTTGAATCTCTTGTTAATGCTGTTCAGGAAGAGATTTCAAACAAATAATAATTTAATTTATACACAGGTTAACAACTAATGCTTGAAGTTTTATCAAATGGGTTCAACAAAGCCAAAGACAGATTTGCCGGCAGAGTTGAATTAACTGAAGCAAATATTGATGATGCCCTGAAAGATATTCGCCTGTCCCTGCTGGAAGCGGATGTTAACTTTTCCGTTGTTAAAGACTTCATCCATGATGTTAAGGAAAAAGCATTGGGTGTGATCGTCGATACACGTGTTTCCCATAAGAGTCAAAAGCTGAAGACTACTCCGGGAGAACACTTTATCAACATATGCCATCAGGAGCTTGTCACACTCATGGGGCCTGTGGATGTGGACATTAGCTTTGCATCAAAACCACCCTCTACAATAATGCTCATAGGACTGCAGGGATGTGGCAAAACAACTACCGCAGGAAAAATAGCAGGATTTCTCTCAAAAAAAAATAAAACCCCGCTGCTTGTTGCTGCTGACACATACAGGCCGGCTGCTGTCGAACAATTGCAGGTTATTGGTAATTCATTAAGCATACCAGTGTTTTCAGAAAAAGAGATGTCCCCGCCTGCCATTTGCAGCAAAGCCATTGAGCATGCACGCAGCACAGGGCATGATGTGGTTATCCTGGATACTGCTGGTCGTCTTGCCATAGATGATTCCCTTATGAATGAACTTGAAACGATTGCTGCCAACACCAGGCCGGATAATATTTTTCTTGTATGCGATGCAATGATTGGTCAGGATGCTGTCAAAACCGCTGTGGAATTTGACAGGCGGCTTGATCTGTCAGGGTTTATTCTGACAAAACTTGATGGTGATGCAAGGGGTGGGGCTGCTTTATCAATTAAAAAAATCACCGGTAAACCCATAAAATTCTTATGCACTGGTGAATCCTTTGACAGGATTGAAGAATTCCGACCTGATGGTCTTGCATCAAGGATTCTTGGATTTGGAGACGTCGTTGGATTGATGCAGGATTTTGAACAGGTAATTGATGAGAAAAAAGCGGAAAAGGATGCTGCCAGAATGCTTAAAGGTCAGTTCACACTGCTTGACTTTCTTGAACAGATACAATCCATTAAAAAGATGGGGCCCCTTCAGGACATTGTTGAAAAAATACCTTTTTTCTCACAAATGGCCGGTAATGTTGCTGTTGATGAAAGAGAACTTGTAAAGATAGAGTCCCTCATCAACTCGATGACTCATAAGGAAAGAGTTAACCCTGATGTTATAAAAGAGAGCAGAAAAAAACGAATCGCATCAGGAAGTGGCAGAACACCCAGAGAAGTCAGTGAAGTCCTTAAAAAGTTTAACACCATGCGCAAAATGATGAAAAACATGGGTAAAAGCGGTCTGCTGAGTAAAATTTCCGGTGGTCTTTCAAATATACCCGGACTTGGTGGGGGTGCTGACCCGGGCGATATAATGGGTAATAACCTTCCAGCAGCCAGCAGGAAATTCCCCAAACCCCTTTCCACCTCAGAAAAAAGAAAGATTAAATCAAAACGAAAAAAAGCGAAAAAAGCAAGAAAAAACAGCAGGAAGAAATAGCAGGGGTTTACAGAGACGGGTCATCGGGAAGATGCAAGAGTCTGTTCGTTTCTGTTTAAGATAAAGTTATAAGGGTTCACCTTTTTTTTGTTGTCAATAACAACATAATGTAAATGATAACCAGTAGACATGCCGGATGTTCCCATGTACCCGATAATTTCTCCCCTTTTAACCTTCTGTTTCTTTTTCACGACATATCTCATAAGGTGTCCGTAAACCGTTGAAAATCTTTCATCATGTTTAACCCGAACATATCTGCCCTTGAATCTGTTATAACCTGTTTTTTCAACAACACCGTCTGCTGTAACAATAATCGGGGCACCCTTTCTTCCTGAAATATCAAGGCCTTTATGGAATTCTCTTAAACCTGTAAACGGTCCCTTTCTCCATCCAAATCCTGATGTAATCCATATGGCGTTATCTTTAACCGGCATAATGGTTGGTCTGCAGTTTAAGGTAATCCTCATTTTTGAAAGGATTAAATACAGTTCATGGACACCCTCTTTCAAATCATGGACACGTTCATGCAAAGGTCGATTATCATCAATTTCAAGCATCTCCTGTTCAACGTTAATATCAGGTATTATCAGGTCTGTTTGTGATTCAGATCCACCTTTCCCCAGCCGTTCATTAATATCAAAATTGTTTTCCCATGCTTCCAGCCCTAATGATTCTCTGATAATTTTTTCATCTTTTCTTATTCCTTCAACATTCGACTCAATCCAGTCCAACTGGTCAAGTTCTGCATTCAGTAATGTAATTTTATTATTAATCTCCAGATTCTGTATTATGCTCCAGGTTCCGCTTATACCGAAACAAATAAATAAAAAAAATGAGAAAAACAGGTAATAGATTACTCTTTTGTGAAAAGAAAAGGACAGGATGGGATTTATCCTTTTTGCAGATAAACTTACATCAGGTTGTATAATAACAGTCAAATGATTTTTTTTCATTGGTCAATCTTAGCAGTATTAACTCAGACGATTAAGTCTGAAAAAATTATCAATATTCTGTAAAAATTGCAAGACTTTTTCAGTAATGCAGTTTTTTCAGTATGGTTTAATACTTATCGGTAAAAACACTCCTTAGTTTAACAGGTATTTCACAGTAAGCGCCATCATCTGAATGAAACCTGCAAATTGAACATTCACAGGTCATTTTACAGGTTAATGCTGTAGTGTTGTGTTAAAAGTTATCTTAATGGCTTCAGCCGGACACTTTGTACAGCGAAAACACCTGATACAATTTGCAGATCCTCCTCCCTCCTGATAAATTTTTATGTCAACAGGGCATACATCAGCACATAAATTGCATTTTATACATTTTTTCTTATTAACTTTCAGCCTGAGAAAACTGATTTTATTAAAAAAAGAATAGATAGCCCCAAGCGGACAGACAGTTTGGCAAAAAGGTCTTTTACTAACAGTCATCCATACTGCAAAACCTGCTAAAATAGAGATCTTCAAGCAGAACAACCACCCTGTTAACTGCAGCAAATCGGCATTCATGGACACAAGAGGAATACCAGCCTCTAAGGTACCCATTGGACAGAATTTACAAAACCAGGGTTCTTTTGTATAATATGCGACCCCTAAAACAACAAAAAACAGGATGAAAAACTTCATTTTTCTCATAATCTCAGGCACTTTTATTTTTGGCAGACGAATTCTGTATAACATGTCCTGCATTAAGCCAAATGGACATGCCCAGCCACATACAATTCTTCCCCCAACAGCACCTATCGAACCTAAAAATCCAAGAAGATAAAAAGAAACGTGGTATGCTCCAAAGGAAACAAACAGTTGTATTGCTCCAATGGGGCATGCCAGTAATGCACTGGGGCAGGAATGACAGTTGAAACCAGGGCATGGTAAATATTTGAATTTCCCCTGGTAAATACTTCCGGTGATAAACCCGGAAAAAGCTGAATTAAAAAGGATTGAGGAGAGCAGCTGGGAAATTCTTTGTTTCAGAGCTATTGTCATGGCATAAAACTATCCGATTCCTATACAGCTGAGACAGACAACAACAGCATAGTTGAAAATCATTTCATGTTCACCCATTAAAATTCCGATGAAAAGGGAAAAAATTGCAGTAAAAAAAACTATTTTAGGAAGATGCTTCAGAAGAAAGTTCATTCTGTTCTGTTGTATTTTTTCCTGACCTGTTGTTAGAGTAATTAAATTTGTGTTTTAAGCTTCTGTTATGGTAAGTTAGATAATAACATACTGAAAAACTTTTCTTAAGTAAAACTATTTTATTGATTTCAATAGTTATGACTGTTATCAAAAATTTATCAAGACTTTTTCTGATCGTTTTTACAGCCTGTTTTTTTACCTCATGCCTCTACTCACAAACTGAACCAGTCAGATATCCAAAAACAGCTCTGAAAAAAAGTGCTGAAAAACATACTTCTGCCAGTGAAACTGTTCCTCCTCCTGAGCTGTATTATCATTTCCTGATTGCCGAGCTTTGTCAGTCTGAGAGAAACTGGCCATGTGCAATTTCGGAATTCTTATCAGCACTTGCCTATGATAACGAATCCTCGTACTTACATCTTCAAATTGCTCATCTTTATACAATTCAGGGAGAGTTTGGCAAGGCAATAAAATGGTGTAAAAAAGTATTGAAAACAGAACCCCATAATTTAAAAATTCACAGGCTGATGGGAGACATTTATTCATCTACCAGTCAGCTTGATAAAGCCGCTGCAGAATACAAGTACATCATGGACAGGGAACCCTTTAACGAAGAAACATTCTTTACACTTGCTTCCATGTATTCAGAACTGAATCAGAACAAAAAAGCGGTTGAAACTATGGAGGAGTTTATTAAAAAAAAACCTGGGTCTGAAGTTGGCTATTTATATCTCGGTAATATTTATATGGATTCTGGAAAAGCTGAATTAGCTGAAAAAAATTACCTTAAGGCTCTGGAGATCAACCAAAAGTTCGAACCTGCGCTTATCAACCTTGGTACAATTTATGAGAACCTCGGGCAGTTCAAAAAAGCAATTACAGTTTATGAAAAAATCATAGATTCGACCCCCGGCAATTATCCTGTAAGAGACAGAATTGCTTATCTGTGCATCAAAGAAAACAAATTTGATGAAGCCATTAAACATTACAGGTATATTAAAAACACAAACCCTGAGATGTCGGAAATAGTTTCAATAAAAACAGGTCTTATCTATTTTGAGCAGGAAAACTGGGCCATGTCAGAGATGGAATTCCGGGATGTTTTAAACAAGAATCCGGAAAATTATCGTGCCTTATACTATCTTGGCAATGTATTGGAAAGCACAGAAAAATTTGAGGGGGCAAAGAAAGCCTTCTCAAGCATCCCTGAAACATCAAATTTTTTCTCTCAGGCACAGATACATCTTTCTTATATCTATGATGAAATGGGCGACCCTGAGAAATCAAAAAAAATAATAAGGGATGCTATAAAAATAAACCATGATGAAATCACCCTTTATCGTTTTCTGGCTTCACTCCATGAAAAAGAAAATAATTTCATAGGGGGTATAAATGTTCTTAGAACTGCTCTTACTATAAAACATGATGACGAGGATTTACTGTTTTATCTTGGTGTTCTGTATGATAAAGCTTCCATGTTCAATGAGTGTGTAAAAACCATGGAATCGGTTTTGAAAATAAACGCCCATAATGCCGATGCCTTAAACTATATTGGCTATATATATGCTGAAAAAGGGTTGAACCTTGAAAAAGCAGAAGAATTAATTATAAAAGCTCTCAACATAAAACCCGGTGATGGATACATTACTGACAGCCTTGGCTGGGTCTACTTCAAAATGGGAAACTATAAAAAAGCACTGAAAGTTTTAAAAAAAGCTGTTAGCCTTTCACCTGATGACCCAATAATAACCGAACATTTAGGTGACGTGTATTTGAAGAACAATATGCCTCTTAAGGCAAAAGTTATTTACAAAAAAGCCCTTGAGCTTGACCCACCCGAAAAGTCTATTGAGAAAATTAAAAGAAAAATCGATGAAATCAATTTTGGTAGCAAATAATGTTTTTACGTTTTGTTTTTGTTTTTCTCATCTCCACACTATTTGCATGCAGCGGTACATTAAAAAAGATTACCCATCCTGCCCTGCCCTCATTGACTGATCCCAGGAGTTACCTGAAGGAGGTTATCGATGCTGCAGATTCATTCAAAAATCTCTCTGGATTTGTAAAAATCAAAGGTTCAACCGGTAATGGAAATTTCAGCACAAAAAATATTTTTTTTTTGAAAAGGCCTTATTATCTCAGATTGGAAATGCTGAATTTCATCAACCAGTTATCACTCCTTTTTATAATTGATGGTCAGAATATAATCGTTTTTATTCCTTCTGAAAACAGTATCTATACCGGGAAAGCAACTGAAGAAAACATCGCGGCAATTACTGGTTTGCAGCTCAATGCACGGCATGTTGTACAATACCTTTTTGGCTTTCCACCGGTGATTAACATAGAGGGTGCTGAATTGAAATGGGATCAGGACAAAAATTATTATTTTTTTGAAATTATTAGCGGAAGTACAATGCAATTTTTATGGATTGACCCTGTCCTGAAAAGAATTACCAGATACAAACGTTTTGTATCCGGCGTGCCTGAGTTAACTTGTTCATTCAGTGATTTCAAATACAGGCAAGGTTTCCTGTATCCTTCAAAGACAGAACTTGATTTTTATCCTTATAAAACAAAAATAGTGATTGGATATGATCCTGATTCCCTTGACATGAATTCCGTGCCTGATGGCATTTTCAGAATAACACCATCTCCACAGACAAAGTTTTTTCCATTTGAAGATTTTTTAAAAATGCATTAACATTTTGACAAGCCCCGTTGCAGGCAGTTTTCAGGCTAAGTGATACACTATGCGATTCATAATAAATACAACAGAAAATTTTACCGCGTAAAGGGAGACAATAATTATGATGATAGAATTACCAAACCTAATTGATGGATCAAATCTTAAAGCCGGATACTTTGTATTTGCTTATATAGATCCCGGAAGCGGGAGCATCCTTCTGCAATATGCAATAGCAGCCCTGATAGGCGGTGCCATATATTTCAGAAAGTTCATTTTAAAGATAATCAAGTCATCAAAAAAACTGCTTGGTTTAAAACCAAATGACCAGAAGGATAATTAAGTACTTTACTTTACGGTTATGGCTTGCCATTTCTGTTTCCTTTCTAATGTTCAGCCCATACCTCAGCCGCTATGCAGACAGGTTTAACCGTTTCGTTTTCCACTGGAGCGATCTGGATTTAATGGCGCTGGCAGTCTGCATTTTCACAGCAGGAATAATATTCTTTATTTTATTTCTACTGCTGTATGTTAAAGGTACAGCTTATACCAGAAAACTTGTTGAGTTTTTATTTGTTTCAGCACTTGGCCTCACAGCAGTTTCAGGCATCACTCAAACCATATTTCATATTTTAAAAAAATCAAATGTCACAATTACGTCAGAAACTCCATTAATAAATATATTTTTTATAATTCATCATGGACATATACTCTCAATTTTCTGGGTAATTTTCAGTTTCTTTGTTTTCTTTAAAAGATGGCAGAAATTAAAAAGAGCCTGCATTGTATTTTGCCTTGTTATTTCTCCTGTTATTCCTGTTTTTTTTCTGAATGCCCTGCACTATACAAACTGGCAATCCGGAAGGGGCAGCTTGAAATCATTCCTGAACGAGCAAAAACCCTGTAACAGGCAACTGGCAGATGTCTACATTTTTATTTTTGATGAGTGGTCATATCGCAGGACATTTGTTGACAAACAACTTATTGACAGTTTTACTAATTTAAATATTTTCAAAAAACAGGCGCTGGTATTTCATAACGCATATTCGCCAGGGCCGAACACATTCTCATCCATTCCCGGATTTCTTTTCCAGACAAATTTGCTTTTTTCAGTAAACAATGGAATTCCGGGATTTAACGGCAACAATCATACACCTTTAAACAAATTTAAAACCATATTTTATTATCCCCGCTTGCTTGGATATTCCACATGCATTACAGGAGCGTATATTCCCTATGGAACACTGCTGGGTAACAGCGTGGATTTTTCAAGTTCAATCAGTGTTGCAAAAAGATTCGGCAGCAGTTTTTACAATGTTGCTGGCTATCACATGTTTTCAGCTGCGACTATTGTTTTCCCGCAGTTAATGTCAGGCCTGACAAAAAGAATTAAAGAATATTATTTTAACAAATTTCAGTTAAAAAGGATTTCCATTGAGGATGAATTTTTCAGGGCTGTGGTTAAAAAAAACAATAACCCTGTATTTGCTGTTTATCACTACATGCTTCCACACTTTCCATATATTTTTAAAACAGGGGGGGCTAAACCACTTTTTGCAATATATCGTGAAACACCTGATAACTATATAGAAAACCTGGCATATTTAGATCAAAAAATCGGCTGGATAATGACAATGCTTAAAAACAACAATAAGTTTGATAAGTCTCTTGTGATTTTCATGTCTGATCACAGCTGGAGAAAAGATCCATTAAATGTTGATAAAAACGGGTATCTGGAAAAATGTCACGTTCCGCTATTTGTTAAATTTCCTTTTCAGGAAAATCAGGTTGAAATAGATTCAAAATTTTCAACTTCCATGCTGGGGACATTTATAAACGAGTGCCTGGACAGTGGATTAAAACAGATGAAGGCAAAAACCATTTTAAACAATAAAAGCTTCTTTAAACCACCTGGTGCAAAATTGAACGGAAATTCTTTCGGAAACGCAAACAAAAAACAGTAACAGACAATAATAGCTGCGCGGACTGAACGTCTGCTTTTATCAGGGCAGGCTGTGCTCCAAGAGAACTGAGTTGCCAAAATAATCTGTAATCCTGTAACCATTTTCCAAAAGCTCCCTGAAGTCTCTTTCGTTTTTCAGCGGAACAACAGCAAAACGTGCTGGATTTTTCCGGCATTGAATTTCATGTTCAGAAAAATGTTTTTTCTTCCAGTTTAAAGCCGGGTCCCACAGGTGTGGAAGGTCCCAAAAAAAACGTGATGGACATCGCAACCCTGAGACCGCATAAACAGGAGTATCATATGATTTAACCATAAGCGTTTCACCTGGTTTTGCCCGCATTTTAATCACTTCTCCAATCTTTTCCTGCTCTGCATAGCATAAACCAAAGGGATTATGAAATGGTGACAGAAAATCATCCCTGGTACAATTGCCTGAAACGTATTTCCAGAACAAACATGTGTATGACATGTAGGTTCCCTGCTGGTTCAATTTCCATGCCGGAGCCATTACAAAAGACAGTAAAACCACAGCCAGTGTCCCGGTAAAGATTAATTTCCTGTGACGCTGAATTAAATCAGCGATACCATAGCCTGCAGATAAAACAAAAAAAGGTATGGCTACCCCCCAGTGATAAGCATAAAATTTTTGCTGAACAAAGACAGAGGCGACTGATAAAACTGCTAATGCCAGACCAGTAAGCGCTCCGTTAACCACTGCCCCCGACTTTCTTTTTAAAGCTGACCGGATACCGGAAAACCACAAGAGAAGAAGAAACGGGAATAATAACCGGCTGTGTTTCAGCCAGAAAGAATAGCACCACCATTTTGCAAGATTAAAGTCAGTAGATATATGAGTCACATAGTCATAATTAAAACTGATCAGAGAATCAATCAGCGCCTCCAAACCACCATATGCCCAAAAATACAATATAACAATTCCAAGAACAAACAAAACACCTGTCAAATACAGACCGATTACAAATACTGTTGTTAACAAACGTTTCCCTCTATCACTTTCAAACTTTTGCCAACACCTCCATCCTGCAACTGTCGCTGGTACAAGTGCAACAACAGCAGCAGGAAACTTGAACAAAACTGCAATTCCGGTTAAGGCTCCTGAGACAAATCCTGCCAGTCGTAAATTTTTAATTTTTTTAGCAGCTATATAGGAGCATACTAATGCCAGTGCCTCCCATATCTCTACCTGTGCAGTATCCCAGTAGTTTAAACAGGTGAAATACCATGCTGACAACAGAAGTGTAATAATACCTGCTTCACCGTTGCATTTAGGTCTGTCACGTGTAACAGCATATGTAATAAGTCTGCCTAAAACAAGAACAGCAATAATTTCCAGAATTCGAATTGAGGTCTGCCTGGCCCCGAACAAAAAAACAGAAAGTGCATAAATCATGTGAATACCGGGGGGTTTTTGATCAAAAGCATCTTTAAAGGGGAGCAGTCCATCAAGCCATTCACGACCAATATAAAAAAAAGTCCCCTGATCTCCGCCAAAAGGATAGCCAAGACTTGGAATTGCATACATTATTGCAAGAAATGTGAACAGAATGTCCACGTTATTTCTAAAGTAATTTTGAGTTTTTGAAAAAAAAGATTTCATTGAATAAACAAATTGATCAGGGGAAGGCAGGGTTTGATGAATAATTCGAGTTAATATGTTTCAATTTAAAGCAGACAATCAAAAGATAGTCAACTGTTTTGTGCCTCTTGAATTCAGAAATAACGTGGTCTTTTCAGTTCATTGAATACTGGGGGTCAGTTGAATACTGGGGGTCAGGGGAATACTGGGGGTCAGGGCTACACTCTTAACAGGTTGAGATAAGAAATAATTTCTCTCGACCTCTGTCACTTTTAAAGATGCTTTTTTGTTCTTTTCCCCTCTTATTGTTACACAATAAAAGGCATCTTCATATTCAATCCGCAATGGACGCGCCATAACTGCTCCTGTCTCTTACTGTCAATAAATCGATCTATGTCCAAACCTTATACACAAGCTGGAAGAAATAAGCCGGGAGGATAAATCCATACTGCATGCCCTGGAAATTGAGAATCTGCACATTGATCGCCCGAAACTCAAAGGCGTTGGTGTATACACTTGATATTTGATAAATATATTGTAAAGTTAAATGGTTAGGCCGTATTAGGGCTTGCCTTATAATAAACTCACGATAGATCACTGGTTCACTGGGGTCGGGTCCAATGCCCTGCCATGATTATAAAATAAAAAAGGGGCGGGTTATGCTGGATTGTTTTGTTTGAATAATTTGCAACTTAGCATTTATATGTTAATGGGTATTTTTCAGGATTATCCAAAATTTCTGTAGACAAATCCACATCTAATTTTGGCCAATATAAATGATGACTATGAATCAGTTTTACGTTAGTAATGGATGAAATATTAGCATCTTTAAACCATGGATATTCTTTGAAAGGAAGAAAATATTCTTTATTTTTTAAAAAAATCCAGAATCCATGTTCTGAAATATTAGTTATTTCAGGTTTTGAAATGTTTTTTCCATTTCTTGATAATTTCATTTTTATGTCTTCCAATAATTTTTTGTAAGGAATTTAATTGTCTTTTGGAATAACCTGAATAATTTGCTAATGCAATTGTTGGCTCTATCCAAAATTTCGCCTCTCCATCAGAAGAAATAACATGAATATGAATTCTGTTTTCTTCTTTAGAAAAAAATTAAAACCTATATTTTCCTGTTTTAAAGACTGTTGGACTCAATTTGCTTTACTCCCCCAATTAAAATATATCATAATATCCCTTAATAAGCAAAAAAGGGATCTAACGAATAGAGTTTTATCCATCGTCCCGTAAGACGATAAAGGTAAGCCTGAACAAAGAGGATATCAGGAAATGATAAAAAATCAACTTGATAAAGTGAATAAGAGATGATGGATAAAATGTGGTTGAACAGAGCCGTTTCTGAGACACTTTCTCTATGGGGTTTATATGTGTTGTGGCATTCACTTCTTGTGAAGAATAGGGGTTCTTTCCTTGCCATGAAAATCTGTGATCAATTAAAAGCAAAACCCTCAAAGAATAGTTTCTCTGAGGGTTTTGCTGTATCCACTGATGCCGACCCATCTACTGGTAAAAAATCTCTTTTATCAGTTTTTAGCCTCTATAATGCATGTTCATATTTAAAAGGCTTTTACATTTAAGTGTTTGATTTTTACTACATAAGATGGTTTTCGCACATCGCAGACAATATAACCAACAATCAGCATATTCATTAACTAACAACGTCTATAAAGAGATATACTTTTAAAGTTATTCAAAAACAATCAGTTAAAAGTACTGTTTTTTTAAGAAAAAAGTAGTATTGATCTGATTTAAAAAATAAAATCAATTGCTTGCAAAATTAAATATTATCTGTTATCTTTCTTTATTCATTTTACGACTGCCATATGAACTTAACAACTTTCAAAATTAACTGACAGTATCTGCATCATCACAACAAGATCTGATTATGATTAGAAAAGCGCTCATATATTATCTGCTCCTCTGCTTCACCTTATTAACACCAGTAATCCATGCCATGCCTTATTATACAGATCAAACGCATATGGCTTACTCAAAAAAAGTGACTTCAGAAAAAATTACAGCTTTTAAAAATAAGTTTCTTGAGATAAATTCATCAGCCATGCACTTACTTGCAGACAATGATAAAGCAGAATTACATGAAGAGGATTTAAGATTCCTGAAAAAAAAGATTCTCTGCAATCTTCAGGAAAGCTTTGATGCTTTGAAAACGCATGAATTCAGGCATCGGTTTCAGCAGCTCCAGCCCCTTTCTGACATTAAAAAAACACCTGTGATTTTAAAAAAAACATTAAACACAATTCTTGCGGTTAATGAATCTGATACCAGCATGGATAAAAAAGCCACCATCATGGATGGTTTAACAATAATTGGCATTCCTGCTGGTCTCTTGCTTGCTTTTTTATCCTGGATTCCTTATGCAATTGCTCTGTTTTTTCAGGACACTATGCCCTTAATCGGTCTATTCTTTTATGCAATTTCAGTTATTATGACTGGTGTTGGCTGGTATTTTATTTTGTGATAAAAAACAGAGCAACCAGAGGTTAAACTATGTTACTATATTAATTTTTTAATCAATATTGATTTAGAGGCTATTGGTAAATCCGGGCTGTTATGCCCGATAAAGAGATGAGATTCGATGATGTGACAGGAAGGAGATTCATAATGCTGAAAAAATTATTTGTTGTTTTTCTTGTATGTAGTTTTGTGTCAAATCTAATTGCTTTAGATGTTATGGCACTTAATACTAAAACAGTTCGTGAAGATAAAAAACCAACCTTGACAAACGGAATTTCAGTTCCCATCAGCGACCAATATATGGATTACGCACAAAACAGTGAATTTGCAACTGAAATTAATCTGATGCAGGAAATATTGAAAAACATTGATATGTACGAAGCGCCTTATCTTGCTGACATTCTGAATAATTATTATGGAAACACTTCAATAGATTCCATTATAGAAGAATACCGGTTCCTGATAGATTTATACTCTCAGGAAATTGCAGATAGCACAGATAGAAATGATGAAATTACTCCCGGTTGCTTGTCCGATTATTATGTTGCATTTCTTTGGGTTTTTGGTGTTACCCCGCTTTTGTCTTTTTTTGCACTGGAGTCCCTTGATGGTGAGGTAAAATGTTTCTGGAGTTGGGGATTTGCATCTCTTACAACCTTCACCTGGGGCTTAACAAGATGGACAGATTACAGAATCTGTGCAGAAAAAAATTCCGACAATACCGATCAAGAGACTATTAACCAATTACAGCAGGACAAGGACTTCCTGGAGCAGATGGCATTTACAACTGTCAGCATTGCTTTTGGTCTTGGAAGAAACTGCTCAAGAGGCTACCTGGATTTATTGAAAAAATAACCGGCTATACTGTCAGAGACAGAAAAGATAATATGTGAGTTCTCAGCCACCTGCATTATGTGATTTATGGCTGGCAAGCTGTTTAATAAGATCAACTTCAGAAAGACTCAGACCACATATCCTTTGCACAGCTTCAGATGAACGGCCCTGTGAAATCAGCTCCACAGCAACTTTATAGGGGTCTGAATCCTTTTGAATTTCCTGAGCAATTTTTACATCAATTTTTTTAATTAACTCTTCTGCATGTACAATATTTTCTTCCAGCCTTTTTTCTTTTGTATAAATTTTTTCATGAACCTCGTTAAGTGCCCTTATCCTTTGATCAAATGAGTTCATAAGCTCTGTTGATGTTTCTTTCGAATCAGACATTATTTTTTCAAAAGCTCTTTTCAGATTGTTAAGCTGCATAGTATCGATTGTCTTTATCTGGCTTTTATCACGCCCAATACGATAAAAAACAACTAAAAGTATTACCACTATGAAAACATCCAAAACAAGAATCAGCATGTAATGGATGGGAAGGTTTAAGACCATTGAAAATCCTTCTAATTTATACAATTATGTCAATTATGTGCTCCGGATGTTTACTGGCATCTACTGTGTCTGATTCCCTGTTGTTTTTTTGTCTGTTATTCTTTCTGTTTTTTTTCTGTTTTTTGCCCCTGTCTTTAATTTTTAAATTCTCTGTTTTGTATGTTTCCTGGACCTCACGTTGCTTCTGAACATCCTTTTCCTTCAACTCAGCAACAGTTAATTGCTGGTAAACAGTCTGGTTGTCATTTTTAGCCTGTTGAATCTTGTCTACTGAAGAACTGTGTGACAACACTTGTTGGAGTTCAATTAAAGCAGGCATTGCTTAAACTTTCTTTAAAAATAAACCACAGGGATAATAACTGCTGATTTATATTTATATATCGTCAGCAAGAGAATAAAATTTTACAATTTATTTTTCACCACCCTTATCAAACCGGAATCTTGATTGAGAAAAAAGTATCACCCGGCCTGCTTCTGATATCAAATTGTACATTATATGGTTTCAGAAGCCTGCCGATCCTTGAAATACCCCTGTAAGAAGGGTTAACATCTGTTAAATCCAAAGGTGGAGATTGAAGAATCTGCATTATTTTCTCTGTTTTTTCCTCTTCAATTCCACACCCGGTATCATGGAATGTCACCTCGATACTTTTGTCTGTTGGCTTTACATCAACCGTAAGCCTCTTTTCTTCTGTGTTTATCATTGCCTGAATACTGTTTTCAAGTATTTCTGTAAAGCTGTTTGAAAAGTGAACATAAACGCCTAAAATTGAAGGTGTTTTGTTAGAAATATTATATTTTTTTTCAATATTATGTTTAAAGTCCATATCTGCTTTGAAGAACTCAAGTTCTTCCCTCAATACCCTGGCAATATTAAGGCTGTGTGCCTGAGTACCTTCGGCATTAATGGACTTCTGCATTGTATTTTTAATAGTATCCGAAACTCTGTTGCTGTTTTCTATTATGAGCGAAATATCCCTTAAGCACTTATCTAACTCTTCCACATCCATATGTGAAGCAACCTTGTCTTTAATCCTGTTGAAGCGCATTAAAAGCATCTCAGAACGTCCCATAATAGCAGACAGAGGTGTGTTCACATTGTGAGCCATCCCTTTTGTGTAATTGCCTATAAAAGCAAAATTCAAAACCTGTTCATCATCAAAACCTTTTAACATTATGTTTTCCCCTGTTGCGAATTAAATAAATGCAGTTAATTGATTCTATTGTTTTCTTAAACAAGCAACAGATCAGTCAAATTCAGATCTATCACAATATCTTTTTTCAAAACTTTATTGACAACATTTTGCAACTCTGTTTTTATCATATCTCTGTTTATGCTATCAAGAATATCCTCAGCCTCTTTCCCGCATAATAACATATATATGGCTAATCTAATACTTTTTAATTCTTTTTTGATTTTGTCCTCATCAGCTTCTCTTAAATTCAATATGATTTTTGTTCTTAAAAATGCTCTGCCTTTTTCAGCATCATTAACAGGTATAATAAAATACTTTAACTCAACAGTTGTATAAATCTTTTCTGCTTCAATCTCAGGTGGTTTTATCTCCTCCTTTTGAGAATACTGCAACTCTTCTTCATTCGAGGTTGAAAAAAGAAAATAACTCATTGCAAACCAGCTGGAACCAAACAATACTAATATTCCAGCAAAAATAGCAGCATACTTTACTAAAGGTAAATTTTTAATTTTTAATGATAAAGATATGCCTTTCCTGACATTATTATCCCTGTTATCTGTCTTTTGTTTTTCTCCGTCATCTGCTTCAGAAGGTTCCTGAACTGGCTGTTCTTCATTTAACGAAAGTTCTGATCCATCAAAAATACCGTCCTTATCCAGTAATGCCTTATCACCGGGTGGTGTTTTGTCAGATAAAATGCCATCCGAGTCAAGTTCAGCTTTATCACGTGTCTGCTCAAAATCACTGTCAATGTTATCATTGTCAGGTTTTGATTCTGGAATATCTTGCTGATTATCTGCCATTGATACATCCGCCGGTTAAAAAATCTTCATTGACGACTTCGTAAAAAGTCCACCTACTGCGTTGCGCTGCATCCTCAGTCATTGCAGCGTACGAACAAGTACGTCTCATTCCTTTGGATTTGCACGCCTTGTATTTAGAGCATTTTACTTTGTCGCATGTTTTTTGACTTTTTAAGGCTTCATCTTCATTGAACTCTATTGTTTTATTGAATTATTAGCAACTTAGTCGTCTGATGCCTGGTTTTTAACAGGAACATCAATTATTGTTTGTCAAAATTGTCCCTTAACCTGCCACGCAACCTGAGAATAGCTTTTGCATGAATCTGTGAAACTCTGGATTCAGTAAGCTTCAATGTTCTGCTTATTTCCTTCATCGTAAGTTCATCATAATAGTAAAGAGACACAACCATTTTTTCTTTTTCAGGAAGGCGGTTTATAGCGTCCGAAACCAGGCCCCTGATCTCTTCAATTCTGAATACAGACAAAGGGTTCCTTACCTGCTCATCAGTAAGACAATCTATTAATTTAAGTCTGGCATCATCATGACTTGAAATCATTTCAAGGCTAAGCAGTGTAATACCACTGGCCTGGGAAATCATTTCATAAAACTTCTCAATGGTTATATTTAAAACATCGGCTACTTCCTGGTCTGTAGCTGCCCTGTTTAATTTTTTTTCCAGCTCGGAATAAACATTTTCGAGTATTGTTGCTGATTTGCGTACAGACCGGGGAACCCAGTCCATTGTTCTCAAATTGTCCAGGATAGCCCCTCTGATTCTAAACTCTGCATATGTTTTGAACTGAACGCCTTTTTCAACATCAAATTTGTCAACTGCATCCATAAGACCAATAACACCGGAATTAATTATATCATCAATATCTATGTGAGGAGGTAAGCGAAGGGCTAAGCGGTTAGCTATATATTTGATATGGGGCGCATATTTAAGAATAATTTCATCTCTGTTTTTTATATCACCTTTAAATGCTGTTTTCTTTTTGAGCGCATTTCTTCTCATAAAAAAGGTATCTTTGGAAAAACTGTAATTTTATCGGAATTATAATTTCGCTGCTGTCAGGCTTGATAATTACTCTATTCAGGTGTAAGTTTCATTATTCAGGCGTCTCGAAAAGAGTGTTCCAGAAAAAACCTATGTTACCTCCAGGCACAACTGCTGCCTGGCTTTGAAGAATGTTTTTGGCCAGTTTTACAAAGCAAAGACTGCAGTCAGCCTCCGGGTAAAGAACAGTAACCAGTTTCTGGTTTCTGACAGCCTTTGGTACATGCTTGTCATGAACAATAAAACCAAGAAAATCAATGGAAATATCAAGGAAGCGCTCAGCCACAGAACTCAAATTATCAAACACTCTTCTTGCTTCTGTTTCATCCCTGACTTCGTTTACAATTAATTTGAAATATTTTTCAGAAAACTTTTTTGACATTACTTTCATAATTGCATACGCATCAGTAATTGATGTTGGTTCAGGAGTTACAACAACAAACTTTTCCTGAGCAGCGAGGTTGAAATACATTACATTTGACGAAATTCCGGCACCGGTATCGATAATCAGCAGGTCAATTGAATCTGTCAGTGAATTGAACTCAGAAAGAAGATTCAGCTTTTGATCATGCGTTAATTCTGAAAGCTCCTGCACCCCTGAACTTGCAGGAATAATTTTCATGCCGCCCGGACCTTCTACAATAATTTCACTTATGTGTTTATTACCATTTAAAACATGCTCTAAATTATATTCCGGAGTCAGTCCAAGCATAATATCTAAATTTGCAAGCCCCATGTCTGCATCAAGCACCAGAACTTTCTTGCCCAATTCGGAAAAAAGATAAGCCAGATTGGAAACAACGTTTGTTTTCCCAACTCCGCCTTTTCCACTTGTAACAGAAATAACCCTTGCCGGATCAGAATTAACTCTGTTTTGAATTTTGCCTTCTTTACCGTTGAAAGTTATTTTTCTAAGTGTTGATGCCTGGTCGTTTTTATCATTTAAATTCAAACCCACCTCCATTTAATTATATAGCATAAGAAAATCTTAACTTAAAAAGTAATATGACAGCACGAAAACCCCCTGATCGCATACTGCACCTGAATTCAGGAATTTGCAGAGACTGATTTGCTGAAACCATTTAAAAAAAGACCTGAAAGAATCTGAGCAGTAGCCGGCCTTATGTCTTCAGGAACCCTCTGGCCGGTAGTTATGTATGAAACCGAATTTTTTAATGATACTATTATATTATATAAATGCCCGATTGTCACACTCTCGTCAACTTTTGTAATAATAACGCGGTCAACCCTGCTATTGTTAAAGCATAGCAATGTTGATCTGAGCACATCTTCGGATGTGGTTGCACTAAGCAAAAGATGGGATTCGATTTCATCGTATTTATTAAGCCACCTGTTAAGTTCCATAATTTGATCATTATCTCTGTAATTCCTGCCCGCAGTATCAATTAACGTAAGATTAACATCATCCCCTGTTCTGAGTTCTTTTTCAAGCTCCTCTTGACACGTTACCACATAGACAGGAATGCCCATAATTTTTCCGTAAATCCTCAGCTGTTCCGCTGCTGCAATTCTATATGTGTCCATTGTTAATATTTTAACTCTAATACCAGGCATGATTGAGTAGCGGGCAGCAATTTTTGCAAGGGTTGTTGTTTTGCCGACACCAGTGGGCCCAATCATGGCAACAACTTTCTTCTTTTTTGAATTAACAATAATTGGTCCTTCGACAGGCATATGATCTGCTATTTTTCTAAAAAGAATATTTTCATAAGACAGCGAATTTCCCTCTCTGTTAAATTCAGCGTTGGATTCTCCTATTAGACACCATGATATATCACGATTAAAACCAGACAACAATAAATTCTTAAGATACTTGGGAAAAATCGGCATATATGAAGCTCTGTTGTTTGCAGGATCATTTTCAAAACCAGTATCTCCAGGTACATTACAATCTCTGTCAACTGCTGCCATAACTTCAACATACTTCCTGCCTGGTCTGTTTTTTTGAACAAATGTTTTAGAGGAAAAAATTACAGCTTCTTTACCAAGTTCAGTTTTTATTTTTTTCAAAGCTTCATTAATAGTTTGTGCTTCATATCTTTTAAGCTGCATTATCTATACTTACCATTCCTAAGGATTTCAGGTTAATGTTTGAATCAATCTCACTGTGTGAAAGCACAACAAGCTGCGGTATATACCTTTCAATGAGTCTTTTGAGGTTCAATCTGATAGTCGGGGAGCAAAGAAGAAGCGGGATAGACTGGCTTTGTTCAAAGGATTTAATCATGGATTCTATTTTCCTGATAAGCTTCTGCGCAATGTTAGGGTCAAGTGACAGGAAGGACTCTTTTTCAGTATGCTGAATTGAATTACTCAGCATGTCTTCCAGGCTCGGGTCCAGAGTAAGCAGATACAAAACCCGATCTTCTGAAATATACGGCTTTGTAATATACCTGCTCAACGACTGTCTTACATACTCAGTTAAAAGATCAGTATTTTTTGTGGACGTTGCGTAGTCTGCCAGAGTTTCCAAAATCGAGACAAGATTTCTAATGGAGACCCTTTCATGCAAAAGGTTCTGAAGAACTTTTTGCACAGAGCCCAGGGGCAGGAGATTCGGCACAAGCTCTTCTATTAATTTAGGGCTTTTTTCAGAAACTTTATCAAGCAGGGACTGGACTTCCTGCCTTCCGACAATTTCATGGATATGGGCTTTAATCAGTTCGGAAATGTGTGTAGCAAGCACTGTTGAAGGATCAACAACCGTATAGCCGAGCATCTGCGCCTTTTCCCTTTTATCATCAGTAATCCATTGCGCTGAAAGTCCAAACGCAGGTTCCTTAGTGGGAATCCCGTCAATTTTTTGTTCAACCACACCAGACTCCATAGCCAGGAAATGATCAAGCATTATCTCCCCCCGTCCAACCTCAACACCTCTTACTATAAAAGAATACTGGTTGGGGCCCAACTGAAGGTTGTCTCTGATGTGAATAGGGGGCACCACAACACCAACATCCAAAGCAAACTGCCTTCGTATTGACCTGATTCTTTCAAGCAGGTCTCCACCCTTATCTTTGTCAACAATTGGTATGATACCATATCCTACTTCAAGCTCAAGATCATCCACTGACAGAAGAGCCTCAACGTTTTCAGGACCCTGAGCCGGGCTTTTTTCCTTTTTTTCGGATTCTTCAGCTAATGACTTATCTGCCTGATGAACACTGTAAGCGATAAAACCTGCCAGAGCTGAAAGACCGAAAAAAGGTACGGTTGGCAGTCCCGGCACTAACCCGAAAAACAATAAAACTGCTGATGCAGTTCCAAAAGCTCTGGGGTGAATGCTGAGCTGTGAGATCATTTGTGTCCCCATGTGCCCGTCAGATGCTGCACGGGATACAATTATGCCGGCTGCAGTTGAAATAATAAGAGCGGGTATTTGGCTGACAAGTCCGTCACCAACCGTTAAAAGGGTGTATGTTCTGGCAGCATCAGCCAGTGACATTCCCTTTTGCAAAACACCTATGACCAGACCACCAATGATATTGACGAATGTTATAATTATTCCGGCAGTGGCATCACCCCTTACAAATTTACTTGCCCCGTCCATTGCGCCATAGAAATCTGATTCCTTTTGAATGTGCTCTCTCTTTTCCCTTGCCTCTTCCTCATCAATAATACCATTGTTCAGATCTGCATCAATACTCATCTGTTTGCCGGGCATGGCATCAAGGGTAAAACGGGCAGCCACCTCAGCAATTCTACCCGAGCCCTTGGTTATAACAACAAAATTTATTATCACAAGAATTGCAAAAACCACAATCCCAACAACATAATTTCCGCCAACAACAAAGCTTCCAAAAGCCTTAATAACCTGACCTGCTGCTGCTGTGCCCTGATCACCATTTAAAAGAATCAGCCGCGTGGAAGAAATATTCAGTGCAAGCCTTAAAAGTGTTGTCATTAACAGCAGTGTGGGAAAAATTGATATTTCAAGACTTTCAACAACATACATGCTTACAAGTATTACAACTATTGAAAAAGTAATATTAAATGAAAGGAGTACATCAAGGAGCCATGTCGGCATCGGAAGAATCATTATGATTAATGTTCCGATTACCCCCACTGACACAAATATATCGCTGTTTCTTGTTAAGATATTCAGTTTTTCTGCATTCGCAGTTTCCATCAGAGTCCTTAAAGTTTTATTTTAGTATCCTGAAGCAGTCTTGTTCTTTCTGCTGTAAACATAGGCAAGAATTTCAGCAACTGCTTTGTAAAGTGCGTCGGGAATCAGATCACCAACTTCAACTGTTTTAAACAATGATTGTGCAAGTGGCTTATTCTCAACAACAGGAACATTATTCTGCAACGCTATTTCTTTGATTTTTTTTGCTATCAGTCGCGCACCCTTTGCAACAACCTTTGGTGCATCCATGGATAGCCTGTCATAACGAAGCGCAACTGCCACGTGAACAGGATTTGTTACAACCACTTCAGCCTTTGGCACATCGTCCATCATCCTCTTTAAAATCATTTTGAACTGCAGTTGTCTTATCCTGGCCTTGATTTTAGGATCGCCTTCAGACTGCTTGTGCTCGTCTTTCACTTCCTGCTTTGTCATCATCATCTGCTGTTTGTGCTTTCTCTTTTCATAAATAAAATCAAGTATCGCAAGTATTATCAGTGCCATGGATATATAAAACACGATTTTAATTATAATGCTTCCCATATAGCACATGATACTCCATACGCCCATGTCCATAATCAGGGGCAGGTGTACCACCTCTGCCTTTACAATTATAAATGGAACAACACCTATAACAGCTATCTTGACAACAGCCTTTATAATATTAACAAAATTTTTCATGGATAACTTATTCTTTATCCCTTTGATAACATTAAACTTGTCGAACTTGGGCTTTAATGGAGTAGCAGTAAACAGAAAACCGGTTTGAAAAACATTGGCCAGTATGGATACAGCAACAAGGATCAGTATGAAAGGTGTAATAATTACTAATATATTATTGATAACTTCCCTGCCGATTTTAACTGCTGCAACCTGGGTCAAGTCCATTGACAAATCAGACAGTAATCTTTCCAGCATGAATCTAATGTCTTTTATCATTGCCGAACCATTCACAGCAAAATAACAGGTTGCTGCCAGCAGGCCTGCAACAAGATTTATTTCCATGCTTTTTGAAACCTGCCCCTCGGAACGGGCCTTGCTGATACGTTTTTCAGTAGGATCTTCGGTCTTTTCCTGGCCATCAGGATTTTCCTTAGCCATCGCAATCTCCTCGCAAAATCACAAGTCTCTTCAGGGTTGATATCCCAGTTTTAAAATTGTAAAAATATAGTCACCCATAAGGTTAAATGTCTTCCGAATAACAAAAGCAAACATTGGCAGGGTAATACCGATAGCAAAAAGGCCTGCTGCAATTTTTAATGGAAAACCGACAATAAGAATGTTTATGCCCTGTACACCTTTCGCAATTATCCCCATTGCAATACTGACAAAAATAAGAATGGCCATAATCGGTGCAGCAACCTTAACAGAAACCAGAAATATAATTGAGGATAAATCAAAAATCCATTGTAATAAAGAATTTGACAGGTAGAAATGGAAAAGCGGTATTTTTTTAAAACTCAGCACTATAGCCTTTATAAACAAATGGTGCATTCCAAAAGCAAGAAAAAGCAATGTGGCTAAAAGATTTTTTATCTGGGCAATAACAGAAAAATTGGCCCCGGACACCGGGTCCAGAACATTCACAATCCCAAACCCCATTTGAAACCCAATCACCTGGCCACCAAGCTGTATTCCTTCAAAAAACAATCGTGCGGTAAACCCGATAACAATACCTATTAAAATCTCTGAAAAAATTGCCAGGGGTAATTGTACTAATTTAACTGATATGATTTCCATGGGTATTTCCACTATGGGGAAAACAATCCATGCAATTGTAACAGATAATCCGGCTTTTACTGTAAGTGGAACATTTCTGCTCCCAAATATTGGTACAGTGAAAATTAATCCACTGATCCTGATAAAAACCATTAAAAATGTTTCAAGCTGCACAATTGAAAATGGTAGTGTCATTGAGTGCTCTGCCCCAAAAGACTTAAAATTTATCTCTTTCTCATTTGATATAAAAAGGAATATTGGTAAACAGTTTAACGGTAAAGTCAATCAGTATCCTCATCATCCAGGGCAGGAAAAATATCAAAGCAATCAAAACAGCAACAATTTTTGGAACAAATGTTAAAGTCATTTCCTGTATCTGTGTTGCAGTCATTAGAATTGAAACAGCAAGACCAACAACCAGACCAAACAACAGCATTGGTGCTGCCACTTTCAACACCATCCATACAGTCTCTTTGCCAAGACCAACAATAAAGTCAGGGGTCATGTATGCTCCTTGCCTGTCAGATTATCCAGTTAAGAAGATATATTTAAAAATCAGCTGATTCAGATTATATTTACTGTTTTATTCTACTGGAAACTTTTTACCACTGAACCGATTAGCAATCCCCACCCGTCCACAAGAACAAAAAGAAGAATCTTAAATGGCAGGGAAATCATAACCGGTGGAAGCATCATCATTCCCATTGACAGAAGAACACATGCCACAACCATGTCAATAACAAGAAAAGGAATAAAAATGATAAATCCGGCTGCAAATGCAGTTGACACCTCACTTATCACAAAAGCAGGGATTAATGTGGTAAATGGAACATCATCAGCAGTATGCGGTCTTTTTTTTTCAGTAAGAGAAACAAGCATTGCAAGATCCTTTTCCCTGGTCTGTCTGAGCATAAACTCTCTTAAAGGAATTGAAGATTTTTTCAGTGCTTCCTGAGAAGATATTTCCTCGGAAAGATATGGCTGGAGTGCAGTATCGTTAATCCTGTTCCAAACCGGCGACATAATGTAAAAAGTTAAAAAAAGTGCCATCCCCACAAGAATCTGGTTTGAAGGCATCTGCTGAGTCTGCATTGCATTACGGAGAAAAGAAAAAATGATTATTATCCTTGTAAAGGATGTCATCATCATCAATATAGATGGCGCAAGTGTTAAAATGGTCAACAGAAAAACAATTTGAAGGGCTTTTGCAACTTTCTGCGGATCATCCGTCTCACCCATACCTATTTGAATGTTTGGAAAAGGGATTGTCTGGGCAATTAAAATATCCGGGAAAAAAACTGTGAAGAGATGGGCTAATAAAAATGTGAAAAGTATTTTATTAAATAAACTTTTCATTCTGCCCCCCTTTAACATTATTACTGAGTTCATTGCTGAGTTCTACACCAGCATTTTTGTATTGAGTCTTTGGTTCGGTTTTATCTTCTTCACCGGCAAAGTTTATTTTTGATAAAAAATTAATTTGAGTGTTTGTAACAGCAATCAGCAGAAACTCACAACCTACTTTTAAAAGTGTTATGTTTTTTTTTGGGCCCACATAGAGTGTTTCCACAATCTTCATACACTTTTTTGTATTCAAAAACACATTGCCCCGAAAGTTTATTTTTTTCAGGATAAAAAATACAATCAGGATCAAACCAACAATAAAAGCCAGCACTGACAACATTCTGACTATCATTGATAATAAATTCTGATTTTGGGCATCTTCAGCAGCAACAGCTTCAAGGGCGGGTATCAGCTGAAAAAACAACGGGCAGAAAATACCGGCTTTTATCAACAAAGTCTTGCAGAATATATTTTCGTGTTTATTAATGTGAAACATTTTTTCTAAAAAATGGAATTGTTTCCTTCAGAATAGACAGAATGGACACTTTACCCCAGATTCTCGATCCTTTCTTTAGGACTGATTATGTCAGTTAAACGAATGCCAAATTTTTCGTTTACAACAACTACTTCCCCCTTGGCTATCAGCTTCTGGTTTACAAGTATCTCAAGCGGTTCTCCTGCAAGTTTGTTCAACTCTACAATTGAACCCTGTCCTAATTGAAGAAGATCATATATGGGCATGTTTGTTCGTCCAAGCTCAACAGTTACTTCAAGTGGTATGTCAAGAATAAAATCAATGTTCTTTGAATCAGTTACAGTACTGGTTTTTTTCAGTTCTGAAAATTCTGCTGATTTTCTGGATTTATCCGGTTTGCTTTTTACAGAACCCTTAGTTTCGGATTTTGCCTCAGTTTCCTCTTTTGCCATACCCTCTGCAACATCGTCCCAGGAAATATCTTCAGAACTTTTTGCCTCACTGCTTTTTTCATCAAAAACATCATTGCTGGAATTTTCCTCAGGCATAACAGCCTACCTCCTCTCAATTAACTCTGTAATTTGAATTGAATTGTTTCCGTGAAATGTACCTGGCTGACCCTTGAATTTTGGAACTCCTTCCACATAAATCTGCAGGTCGTCTGCTGCAAACTTATTCAAAGGTATAATGTCACCCAGGGAAAGAGTCAAAAGCTCTTTACCCTTCAGCTCTGTTTTTCCAAGAACAGCTTTCATCTCTACGGGTACAGATTGAATTTCTTTCCTTAATGATTTGTCCCAGAATGGATCTTTTTTTGACTCTTCCAGAAAGGAATCACCCATTAATTTATCTTTGATCGGTTCAAGGTTTGAAAAAGGAATGCAAAATTTAATCATCCCCTGCACATTTTCTATTTCAATATTGAAGCTAATACTGATTACAACATCATTCGGGGGTACAATCATGGAAAATTGCGGGTTCACCTCTGATCGTGTATATTCGCACTTTAACACAATAAACGGGTCCCATGCTTTTCCCCAATCCTCAAGGATGGTACGCGCCATTTTTTTTATTACCGTATTCTCAATTGATGTAAATTCCCTGCCTTCTATTTTCGTCCCTGATGTTCCTTTTCCACCAAAAAGAATATCCACAAAATAAAATATAAGCTTTGAATCAATCAGGAGTATATTGAGACCTCTCAACGGATCCATATTGAACATATTGATATTAGCCGGAACAGGAATTTCCTTTAGAAATTCATCAAACCTAACAACATCTGTTTTTTCAAATGAAACTTCAGCTAATTTGCGAATGGCATTGGATAAGGTAATCCTGAATGTACGGGCAAATTTGTCTGTTATTACAACAAGCTTGGGAAGTTTTACAGCCTTGTCAGGCTTTGTGAGATCATATACAGCAGTTTCAGCATCTTCATCAGGAACAATTCCCTTTTCAGTTACAACTTCACCCCCGCCAATACCTTTAAGCAGTGCATCTACCTCATCCTGGCCTAAAATCTGACTCATCAATATTCTCCGCTATTGGACAACAAAATTTGTAAAATATATATTGTTTATTGATCCCAAATTTAAAAAGCTGTTAAGTCTTATCAAAATAGACTCTTTAAGCATCAGCTTACCATCAGCAGTTTTTACATCATCATAAGTCTTTGATGACAGCAGCATCAAAACAGCATCTTTTATTTGTGGAATTTTATTGTTTATCTCTTCTCTGACTTCCTCATTGGAAAGCTCCAGCCCGATTTCAAGTTTTAAATAATTTCTTCCTCCTGAACCGGACAGGTTTACCACAAAAGGCTCCAGCATAACAATAGGTCCAAGAGTTCCAGGCTTTACCTCTGTTTCAGCCTCCTCCTCAGCCTTGTCTTTGTCCTTGTCCATCTCATCTTCAGCATTTCCCCTGAACATCAAAAAAGCAACCGTCCCTCCACCCCCAACAATCAACGCAGTAACAATCAGTATTATTATCAGCATCACTGGTGATTTCTTTTTTTCTACATTTTCTTCTGTCTTTTTTTCAGCCTTTTCCTCTTTTTCATTTTCTGCCATATTACAATCCCTCTGAATTATAAATTTTTAACAATTTCTCATGATCTGGAAAGAATGATTTCTATTCGCCTGTTCTTCCTCCTGTTTTCAGGAGTATTATCTGGTGCTACCGGAACAGTATCTCCATACCCGCCCACCCTGATTTTTTCGGGAGAAACCTGATATTTCCCAATCAGACACTCCGCCACACTTACAGCTCTGGCAACAGAGAGTTCCCAGTTGGAGGGATATTTCGCAGTGTGAACCGGCTGGGAATCAGTATGTCCCTCTATGTAAATTTTCAACTTTGTCTTTTTCAAAACCATGGCAACCTTTTTCAGGATCAGAAGTTGTTTATCCTTAAGTTCAGTTTTCCCCGGATTAAATAAAATACTGTCCTGCAAACGAAGGACAATCCCTCTATTCTTTTTTAAAACAGTAATGCCGGGTGTATTAAAACCATCAGCAACAATCTCTCTGAACTGGTTGAATACATCCTCTTTCTCTTTTTCTAATGATTTTTTCTGACCTTCCTCTTTTATAACAACAAAATCTTCTATTCTTTTTACCTGCTGATCATCTGCTTCTATCATGTCTTCATCATCAATTTCGTCTTTAAGTGAAGGGAACAGATTTTTGAATATTTTCAACCTTTTCCCGATCTCATCTAAGTCAAAGATTTTTTCAATAATTGTTTCTTCTGAAACTTTTCCGGCTTGCATAAGGCCAAGGGCATCTAACATTTCCTGCTGAAGTTCGCGAACACTTTTAGCATCCAGACTGCTCATGCTCAGAATAAGCACAAAAAATGTCAGCAGCAGTGTCATGAGATCATTAAACGTACAAAGCCATTTCTGCTTATCTTCCCAGGGTTCAATAATTACTTTTTTTTTAGCCACTGTGCCTGCCCGTGTAATTAATATCCTGTTTTATCACTTTAAGTCCCAGGCCTTAAAACTTGGGGGAGCCTCTCCTATAAGCGCATCTTGATTTTCACCACCACTCTTCACCAGGGGAATAATTATTTCAACCCTGTTGTTTCTTCTTCTTTCTTCATCCGACTTGTTTGGAACAAACGGCTTGTATTGAGCAAAACCAGCAGCTGACACCCTTTCTTTGTCAATATTCCCCTGTTTGATCAAAAATTTCATAATATTAACAGCCCTCATGGCAGAGAGTTCCCAGTTTGACCGGTACCTGGCAGTTTCGACAGGCCTGTCAGATGTATGACCCTCAATCCTGACAGGCTCAGAAAAACCGCCCAATACTTTGGCAAGCTTTTTCAGCAATGCTTTTGATTTGGAAGTAAGCTTTGCAGAACCCTCATTAAAAAGCAGTGAATCAAGCAATATCAAACTTACATATTTATTAGTGCTCTTAAGACTTATCCTGTCCTCAAGCCCCCTGCCTTTCAAAAGATTATATATGGGGGAAGCTATTTTCTGCTGCATTTGACCGGAATTATCCGGTGACGGAACAAGAATACCCTCGCCTTTCTCAAATAATATTCCTCCGGGAAAGATATTAACAGCAGCACTGAAACTTTTTCTGATCTCAATCATTTTGCCCTCTTCCATAGTGGCCATGGAGCACAACATGACAAAAAAAGCAACAAGAATTATTGAGAGGCTGCAGAAAATTGTCTGCCAGTCACCAGGCGCCTCCTCCTGTATCCTTTTCACCCTTGCCATAATAATAATTATCCTTCTGAGGTTTCCGTGCTTATCTCACCCCTGCTTTTAGGCTATACAAACGCCGTTAACTTCTGCTCAACTATGCGGGGGTTATCACCGGACTGAATTGACTTGATACCTTCTGTCATAAGCTGCTTTACGAGTATCTCCTGAGTGCTTCTTGTTTTGAGCTTCCCTGCAACAGGATTACAAATAAGGTTTGCAAGGACAACTCCGTAAAATGTCGTCAACAGGGCAACAGCCATGGCAGGACCAATGCTGCTTGGATCATCCATCTGCTGGAGCATCTGTACAAGTCCAATTAATGTTCCCATCATGCCCATGGCTGGTGCATAGGTACCCATAGCAGTAAAAATCTCAGCTCCTAATTTGTGACGACTTTCAAGCTGTTCAATTTCAATATCCATTATATCTCCAATGATCTGCGGTTCCAGGCCGTCAATAGCAAGATTAATTCCTTTCACAAGAAACTCATCATCAACCTGCTTGGTTAATGATTGAAGAGCAAGAATCCCCTCTCTTCTTGCTACTCTTGAAAATTCGACTAATTTCTTAATAATTTCAGTAGATGAAGTCTCCTTCGTAAATACTGCATTCTTTAAAACACCCATCACACCAAGAACTGAGCCTAACGGGAAATTAATAAGCGTAACCCCGATGGTTCCCCCGAACACAATCATTATTGAAGGATAATTTATAAACCACATCAATCCCCCACCCATTAAAATTGCAGCTAACATAAGTCCAAATCCGAGCAGCATACCAACAATGGTTGCAATATCCATAAGATCCAAATACTCCTTTCATTATCTTTTACATTTGAGCAATTAGCATGCCAAGGCATTGCTGTAAGTAAAGCTGAAAATCCTGATCTCCATCATACTGATATATAATTGGTTTTAGCTTAATGATGTTTCATTTCACAAGCAGTTCCAGCCTGAATCAAAACCAGTTGTGCGGATTTCAGACATACAACAATAATTTAAAAAAATTTATTTTATAAATAGTTGTTAAATCACTAATTTAGCTGATGTCAAACAGGACGTTGTATTGTTAGGATTTTGACACGACGACAGAATAATTTTTCATAGAAGTTTATCGCAAAATTACAATAAATATCAACCTAATTTCATCATTAGTTGTTTTCTGGATATTATCATGGAAATCAGTATTAACACATGCTATTATTATAAATTTGTGTCTTGTTATTACATGGTTAAAACGGAAAATTTCAAATGAAAATCTCCCCATTATCTGAGCGCATGCGGCCTGTTGACATTGGCGAATTTGTTGGCCAGGAGCATTTGCTGGGTCCCCAAAAACTGATCAGGAAAATGATCAACGGTAAGGAGCTTTATTCAATCATACTCTGGGGGCCACCGGGAACCGGCAAAACATCCCTTGCTTATCTTATAGCCAAAGCTTCAAATGCACTGTTTATCCCCTTAAGCGCCGTTACCACAGGGATTAAAGAAGTGCGTAAAGTTATTGAAGAGGCAAAAGAACACAGGGAAAAATCATCTGAAAGAACCATTCTTTTTATTGATGAAATACATCGCTTTAACAAGGCTCAACAGGATGCATTCCTGCCTCATGTTGAAAGGGCTGACATTGTACTTATTGGAGCTACAACCGAAAACCCTTCTTTCGAAGTCATCTCACCTCTGCTGTCAAGGACAAAAGTCCTGGTCCTGGAACCTCTCAGTGATGATCACATAAAAAGCATTCTTCACAGGTCAATATCAGACAAAGAAAAAGGTTTTGGGGATTTAAAAATAAAAATACACGATAATGTTTTAAAATACATTATAGAATACTCGCAGGGTGACGCCAGGATAGCTCTTAACACGCTTGAACTTGCTGTAATGATGGCTCCCTCAGATAAAGACGGATTCAGGGAAATATTACAGCAGTCAGTTGAAGAAGCACTGCAGAAAAAAATGCTTCTTTACGACAAAACAGGTGAGCAGCACTACAACATAATATCAGCGCTGCATAAAAGCCTGCGTGGAAGTGATGTTGATGCTTCTCTTTACTGGCTGGGCCGTATGCTTGAGGCAGGTGAAGACCCTCTCTATGTAGCAAGAAGGCTGATTCGTTTTGCCAGCGAAGATGTTGGCAATGCCGATCCAAAGGCTCTCCAGATTACTCTTAACGCTAAAGATGCCTTTCATTTTATTGGTCTTCCCGAGGGCAAACTGGCACTTGCTCAGGCATGCATATACCTGGCAACAGCACCTAAAAGCAATGCTGTTTACAAAGCATATTCCAGAGTTCAAAAAATAATAAAAAAGACCGGATCCCTTCCTGTCCCACTTCATATCCGCAATGCGCCAACCGCACTTATGAGGGACATTGGATATGGAAAAGATTATAAATATGCTCATGAATATCCTGAAGCTATTGTAGATCAGTCTTTTCTGCCTGAAAAAATTAATGATATCAAATTTTATTTCCCGGAAGAAAGAGGTTTCGAGAAGATAATTAAAGAACGAATAGAGTACATAAACAGAAAAAAGAGGGGGCGAAACTGAGCAGTCAATGCTTCGGCCGGAATAATTTTAGAGGAAGCCTGATCAGGAAATGCAGAATTTTTTTATTTAATGAAGCTGCATAATTGGTTTTATTCTTATAAAAATATTTTTTCTTTGTCTTAACAGTAAATCCTAATACCATAAAGAAGATCTTCCAGTACCATCCCATCAGACTGTTTGCAATGGTCCAGAACAAGCTTGTAAGATGGATGCAAAAACTCTTTTTACCTATTCTTACAACCTTGCCTAATACTGCCTTTTCAGGAACAACTGACGGCAGGAAGTTATTATCACCTTTTTCCCTGAACCAGATTTTACCCTCCCTGCAGATTCGATCCACTATTCTGTGAACCACCAGAGAGGACCTGAGATTAAAGACAGCAATATCCCCTATTTTTATTTTTTCCAGCTTAAATAAAGGTCTGAATGTAATTGAATCACCCTCTTTAATAAGAGGAATCATGCTTGTTCCCTGAACTGTTATGGTCCTTTCTTTTTCTTCTTTTCCCCACAGGGACAGAATATTTTCTCTGATTTTCTCTTTGTCATTCATTTTTTAATTGAAAAACTTCTGTAATCGGATTCTCTCATTGGGTTAAAATCTTCATCATATGCAATTACACGCCAGTAAAGTATTTTATTACGAGAGCACATGATATTCAGGATAGACCAGACAAAAATATTGGGGGTATATTCACCTGAAGCAACAGTCACAAAAGGAAAAAGCGGGACAGTGATGGTAGTTTCAGATGTAAATGCAGGTCCGGTTGAATATTGCACTTTAAATTGTTCATATAAACTCTCTATCCAGGAGAAGGTTCCGGGGGGTGTCTCAGGCAGAACCGCCTGGTCCTCAGGGTTAGTCAGTTCAAAATCACTGACAGAAGAATCGACTGCAAGTTTCAGCTCTGTTGCAGGATCGCCAAAAAGTGTAAAAGTTTCAATCATGTCCCGGGAAGCAATTTTACTGTAGGAACTTATCTTTGCAGCGGTCACCAGAGAACCCAGCAGATTGTTTTCTTCTTTAAAAAACATTCTGAAAACATTTTCTGCTAACACTCTGTGCTCGGATGGATAGCCAGTGCTTGTGGGTGCAAAACAGGCAATGGAACCCCTGTTTTCAGCACGAAAAAACTCCTCGGCAAGGGAGTAGTCATCAACCCAGTGTGCAAAAAAACCATTCAGGCAGTTTAATGTTATTAAAAAAGTAAGTTTGTCCTGGTTTGTTAACCTGTCCACATCATTTCTGTCATTTCCCACCCTTTCATCGGGTGTCTGGAAAAGATTCTCTGAAGCCCATTCATCGATATGCCCGTGCCCTGTATAGTTGGTAATAACAGCACCGGCATTAATGTAATCAATCAAATCATCAGTTGCAGGTTTAACATTTTCATACTGGCTTAAATAGAGCTTTTCAGCAGAAAATCCGTCAGGAAGCAATGCTGCCAGAGCATCAGAAACGCTTTCAAACATGGTTTCATCATCAGCCACTAAAACAACTTTTTCATTCCATGCCGAAAACTTTGCCTTTTCGTATTTTTTAATTTTATCTATGATTTTCCGCAAATCTTCCTCTGCCTTCACACAGAACCTGCCCACAAACATGTCCGGCAGATAATCTGAGCCATCAACACACACAAACCAGTTATCTGTAGGAGTATCACCAATTATATTTGTCTGAAATATGTAAGTCGGAACAAGGTCTTCATTGCCGAAAGCAAAATTGCCCTTGTCATCCCTGTAGTCAAGCGATGCGTCGCCAACTATCAGGAGATAGGTTGGATGATCTGTTTTATGCCAGCTGTTATAGGCATGAGTTAAAAAATGTTTAATTGCTTCGGCATCCTTTATTCCGTATGAAAACTCATCATAAATGTCCTGGATTTTCACAATTTCTACTGCCAGGCCTTTTGACTCTCTGTATTGTTTAAGTTCCTGTATGGCATCGTAGAAATTTTCGTGCGAAATAATTATGTAGTCAACACTATCTCTACCGGCTCTCAAATCAGAAGGTTCATCAATTATCATTTCAGATGGAGACTTGAAAGCACTGGAGCTGATGGCATAATATGTTCTGTTGTCTGAATCTTCATCCTCAAAACTCATTTTCCAGGTTGACCCGGTTTGAGCAACTGAAGCATTTGTAATAATGCTGACATTGGCGGGATCCGTAACGTTAAAGCTCCACACATCATTGCTGCTGAAACCTGAAATCTCATATGTTACACCACCAGTTCCCTCACTGTAAAACTTCAGCAAATCGTTTTCTGCAACAAACAGATCACGAAATTCAATGTCAAACCAGTTAATGTAATAGGAATCCACCGTAGCACCCGTGTCATCAACAGCCTCAACAGTTACTGTGTTGTCACCTTCGATAAAAAATGACGGGTCAATGTTATCCACAACCTGTATTAACTCAACCTGCCCTTCCCAGGTAAAATCATCAGTTAAATTCCCATTCACAAATAGTTTAGTATGATGGTCAGGGTTTTGAGGTGTGTTGGTTTCACCCCTCAGGTTTAACTTCATGGAATAACCGCCTGATGATTTGTCAATATTTCTCAAATTAACAGAAAAGTTTTTTTTAAGAGGCGGTTCAATAACTGACAGTTTGTCCCAGAACCAGTGGTCAACACCTTCATCATAGGGCAGAATGTTGGCCCAGTACTCTGTGTCTTTCTCAGCATGGAGGATGTTTTTAAATGAGTTTTGTACCGGATAGCCGGAAACAGGTCTGCCTGCTTTTTCAGGCATTCTTTTTCCGTTCCCCCCCCCCTGGTAAATCCAGTAGATATTTTTCCTGCTGTAGAGGGATTTAAAGGATTCAGAATAAAAAAGGATGTAGTCACCCGGTAAAAACTGGCCTGTGCCGCTGCAATAAATGGCAACTTCCTGTCCCTGGTTTGCCACGGAAATATTCTCATTAGTGGTACCCGAAAGGTCAATTCCTGAAAAAGCCAGGTCATCATACGTTATTTTACAAATACCTTCTTCCATAACTGCTGCCTTAACTGCAAAAGGGCTCTGCTTAAGTTCTGCGTACCAGAAACCATCTGAAGAATCCTCTTGTGCCAGGTGCTTTGCAGTCCCTGAATCTCCAAACTGGTTGTAATTCAGCAGACATGATTCATATATTTTTTCAAAGGGGCTCTCTTCCGGAATGCGGTCATATTTATTTGAACGGCTGTCACATTCCTTGTCCGCAGCGCAACGAAATTTAACATATATCCTCATTTTTTCATGTATTTCAAGAAGCCTGGAAACAGGGTTATATTGAACCGGGAACAGGTTAAGCTTTGCAACCCTTCTGCCCCTTAAAAAACCTGTGAATTCAGCCTCAACAAGTTTTCCAGGATAAAATTCATTAATCGAGTATAATGATTTGTTGACAATAAACCGCTTGTCAGCAACCTTGAATCCTTTACTGTTTTTGACAAGAACTCTCTCCGGAGACGGCGCTAAAATAAAATTTTCAATACCTGCTTTTTCAAGTGTTATGACCTTCAGTTCAACCTCACATCCTGGTGGTATCTCAATCATTACACCCCTTGTAACTACACCCGGTGCTCCATTTTCAGCTATTGTTTCAAAACCATTAACACTGATTTTCTTAAAGTCAGCCCCCTTAACATCAGAAATATCAGGAAAAGGAAGTGTCGTTTCAAATACGATCATGTCATCATTTTGACTAACCATGGTAATGTTGTCTGCAGAGGCTGCATCATTACAGATAAAAACAGCAACTATCACAGCTAATAGACTATTTGATCTTTTCACTGAATTCTTCATGCTAAAGCTTGTCAATTAAATCCACCATTGCACCCAGGTTCCCGGGTGTCATTTTATAACACTCTATATTTTTTACAAGTTTTCCTGCTTCAAGAAACATGCTTATGCTTTTTCCATCATATCTCATCAGCAGTTTCCCTGCAGGTGATCTGTTTATCAGGCAGGCAAGAATTTCAAGTGATGCCCGGGATTTTGCCAGAGGCTCAACAAAGGGGATCCTGGTAAATCCGGGCTGTTTTTCGGGAATAGCAGCAACATAGAATATATCCCTCTTGTACTTCTTCCACAGTTTATTAAATTTTCCTGTCAGCGCGCCCTGTTTTGGAATATCCAGCCTGCAGGCAAGATAAAAACCTTTTACAGATTTATCTATAACTTTAACATCAATGTTTTCAAGCTCAGCCATCAGGCTTTTGTTTTCATTAAACACACCCATAACAATTATATTTTCATCGGTCAAAACAGGATTGAAAGAATCTGCGCTCAGCATTATAAGATAACCTGGCATGCATTCTTTCCCAAGACTGCCGGGAAACACCTCATTGCAATCTGCAAAATATTTGTTTTCATGTTCCATAAAAACAGACCTGTCAACATCCGTGAGGCGCAAAAACGGACTGTTATCCTTGAGTCCGACCCTTCTTGGAAAAGGTGATATATTACAATCACCTATGCCTATCGGGCAGTATTCATCAGAAAGAAACTTATAACCCCTTGAAACAAGTTCCATTACCATTGTTGTCTTACCGAAGCCTGACGGGGCACAGATAATATATCCCCGGCCATCCCTTGAGACAACACCTGCATGCAAAAGGAGATGACTGTCAATACAATCAATAATCTTACGAAAAATTATCATCTCTGAAGAAGAAACAACATCACATTCGTCAGTCAGCGGGTACACAACAGTGTCCACAATTACACACGGACAATCACAAAAAGAGGTTCTGGTTAACAGGTAACATGTAATATAATCTCCTGACAGAGCCCTGACTGTAAAATTCTGGTACAGAAGTTTAAATGTTTCAAGCCTGGCCTTACTGTCTGAAAACAGCATTAAGCCGATATTCAGAAAAGAAAAGCAGCAATTATGGACTGCGATTTTTCTTATCTCATCAGAATGTCTGGATTCAGGTTTTAAAGACATTATAAACCGTAAATTATAAAAAAGGGGTTACACTGTTTCAGTATAACCCCTTTTATTGAAATTGTTTTTTTAATCTTCCTGTTTAAATTCAGCGATACTCTTTAACCACTTGTCATTGTCTGTGCAGGCCCGATAATATTCGTTATTTCTTCTTCGGTATAGGTAATGATTTCCGGTCTCTCGTATTCTCTTTTTTTATCCATGACATACCTCTTGATTTAATAATATTGGGTCGTTTTTATCCAATTGTAATGAATTCATGAATAGCTATATTCTATAATATAAAAAAAGGATTGTCAAGATTAATATATCGAAAAATTCAACAATACCTTGAGTTTAAACAACAAGATTTCTTTGCTTCAGCTTATCTATTGTAGCAATAATATCATCAATTAAATCCGACCCTGGAACTTCAGGAAATTTTTCCTCTAAATGTTTCCGGATCTCTTCTATTGTATGATTTCCATCACAGAGGTACCATATGGCAGATGCAGTATGGTTAAGCACATGGACATTTTCCCTGCCTGAATCATAAAGCATTACCTCATCCCCCAGGTCCTGGACAGTTATGCCATCCATGACCTTTGGCTTGTAATTATCTCCAGCCATTTAAAAGACCTCTATTGAAGATGCTTTAATATTTAAATAAACCTCTGCCCCTGGCTCAAGTTTCATATTTTGAAAAGATTCTTTTGTAATCACTGCTTCAAAAAATTCCCCGGACAAAACCTTCAGATCAACTGATTTACCGTTATCTGTGATGTGCAAAATTCTGCCCTTCAGGCAGTTTCTAATGCTGGACTCTAACAAACCCCTTGAAACAGTAATTACATTCAAGGGGACAGCAATTGTTGCTTCTCCAGGTTCAGCAGCAGTGACAACCAGGCTTATTTTGCTGTTTTCAAAGACATTTCCCTGTGCAGTTTTTTTTATCATACCCCGAAAAATGTTTTTTGTCAGGGAAGTTACAGGGACACCATTAAATAAATGTATGACATTATCAGAAAGGCGATAGGCCTGATCCCTGTAATGTGTTGTAAATACAATTGTTTTACCAAACTCCTTATTTATCGATTTAATTATATTTTCAATAATCAGCCTGTTTTTATAATCTATATTAGCTGAAAACTCATCAAGAAATATTACTTCCGGATCAATGGCGAGTGCTCTTGCGATAGCAACCCTCTGAGCTTCACCTCCTGAAAGTTCACGGGCATTCCTCCTCTGGAACCCTTCAAGCCCCACAGTCTTCAAACATTCATTTACCCGCAACTTTCTTTCTTTCCGTGGAACTTTTCTTATCTTCAGACCATATTCTACGTTTTTCTCAACAGTTGTGTCAAACAGTAAAGGGTTCTGATGTACAAGAGTTACATGCATCCTCAAAAAAGACACTCCCTTACAATCAGGAAAAACCTCTAATCCTTTAAAAAAAATTTCCCCCCTTGTGGGCTTTTTCAGTAAGGTTAATATTTCAAAGAGAGTGGATTTTCCTGAACCATTTGATCCATACAAACAGTAAATCTCACTGCTGTTAAAAGTAAGACTGGAAATTGACAGCACTTTCTTTCCATCATATTCTTTTGTAAGCCCTGATATTTCATATACAGGACAGGATTGTTTATCCAGAATTGCCTCCTGTTCCTCAACTCCTGCTCTGAAGAAACCTTAGAAAAAAATTTATGGTAAGGGCAACAGCAAGAAGAATAAAGCCTAATGCAAGCCCTGAACTGAACTCCCCCTTACTTGTCTCAAGAGCAATGGCAGTGGGTATGTTTCTTGTGTAGCCCCTGATATTTCCACCTAACATCATGGAAGCACCAATCTCCCCTATTATCCTGCCAAACCCGGTAACAACCGCAGCTATAATTGCAAATCGTGCTTCCATCACAACCGCAAGTCCAGACTGAAATGAATTCGCACCTAAAACAATCGATGTATTTCTTACCTTTGGATCAACTGTCTGTGCTGCTGAGACGGTAAGAGCCATAATAATGGGTGTTGCCAGTATAAACTGACCTGCTATCATGGCATAGGGTGTAAACAGCAGACCCATTGGACCAAGAGGCCCTCTGTTGGAGATCAATGAATAGACAAACAGTCCGATGACAACAGTAGGTAAAGCCATCAGCGTATTCAAAACAGTTATAATAAAGCCCCTTCCTCTGAATTTGTTTATTCCAATAATCAAGCCAGAGGGGACTGCAATAACAGTCGAAGCGAGTATGGCCGCAGCAGATATCTTTAGTGAAATAAAAGTTGTGGACAGTATTCCTCTGTCAAGTGTTACAATCAACTCAAAAGCACTTTTAAAACCATTCAGCAGGTATTCCATTATGCCCTCCTGGTAATTTTCTTTTTCTTTGCCTTTTCTACCGGCAGGAGTGTGTCAGATGCTTCTTTGACATAGTCCACATCAGCCCCGGACAGGGTTCTGCTCAAAATCCTTCCAGTAGCAGGAAGGGCAAAAACTTCAAAATATTTATTCAGCTTTGATGAATTTTCAAATGAATCATCGATTTTCCTGTAATTATCTTCAAATGTACAGCGGAGAATTCTATTTTTTGGATTTTCATGAAAATTCCGGGAATTCTTTTTTGCATTACCTGTCTGAAAGTTCCTGTCAACATACCATAGCTCAATGCCAAAGCTTAACATCAAAGTGCGGTAATATTTTACAGCAGGCAATGAAGTGAAAATTATGGAGTCATCATTATCCGGTTTCATGTCACCCGGAATGATAATGCTTGCATTAAGCTTTTTGCACAATGGCACCCGTAATGCAAACGAATAAAGCCTGCATCCGAAACACGGGTTTATGAAACCAAACCGGTCACTCAACTCACGCATGAAACGTCCGTTAAGCGCCCACCAGAAACCCGGTGAGCCAACAAGCAGTGGTTCAAGAAAATAGATACGCAGCTCTTTTTCAACAGTTTTCTTTATGCTTTTCAGCAATTGTCCAAGTGCGTCAAAACTTCCATACTCAGTACCGGTATATGAAACTGTGGGCAGAAATGCATCAGGCTGTTTTGCTGACAACAGGTGCATCAAACCTTCAATATCCGGAACGCCGTAGATCTCCCCAATTGCAAGGCGGGGTATTTGTCGAAGTTCTTCTATCTTTTCTGCAGAAAGAATACTTTCAGGAATGTTCCCGAAAATATCGGGTTTTTCGGCAATGATTTTTAAATATTTTTTTTTATTAAACACTTACAGTCTGTTCATTGGAAAAGTTTGAACAAGTTTAATATCATTGAGCCCTGTTAAGGCCATTATCAGGCGATCTACTCCAACTGCGATGCCGCTGCATTCGGCAATACCTTTCCTTAACGACTCCATGAACCCGTCATCTGTTGGGTATGGCTCTTTGCCCATGGCTTGCCGTTTCCTGGCAGCTTCAGCAAAGCGAACAAAATGCTCCTGATAGTCTGTCAGTTCTGTAAAAGCATTGCCCGTCTCTATACCGCGCATAAAAAGCTCAAAGCGCTCACAAACAAGGGGGTTATCCTTTTTAATCACAGACAGGGAAGCAAGTGGGGCAGGAAAATCAAACAAAAAAACACCTCCAAGTGTTTTTAAAAAAGGCTCAACTTTTTCCACCCAGTCAATAAAGAATCTGTCTTCATTCCACTGTTTTGAAGGCTCCCATCCAGCCCTTTTTTTAAAAACATCATCAACTAATATTCGCTCAAAAGGAAACCTCCACGATGTTGTTTCGCAACCCGGTTCTTCAACTAAAAATTTAATCAGCTCCTCTGTTTCATCCATTAATCCAATGTAGTCTGAGCCTGTCCGGTACCACTCTAAAATAGCAAATTCCGAACTGTGCAAAGGTCCCTCCTCTTCTGCCCTGAAGGCACGTGTTATTTGATAGATACGTTCTGTTTCAGGACCAAGCAGACGCTTCATCTGAAGTTCAGGGGAGGTGGCAAGAAAAAAGCCGGGACCTGAAGGCAGAGCATCTATATGGGGATCAATTCCAGGGCACCTTACCCTCAGTGGTGTTTCAACTTCAATATAGCTTCTCGAATCAAAAAAACATCTGATCTTCTGTAGTATCTTGTGGCGGGATATGATGGTTTGAGAAAAACCTTCAGGGAAAGCAGCTTCCGGGGAAGCATACTCCTTCATTTCTTGACCCTTTCAACATACTCTCCTGTGCGTGTATCCACAACAATATATTCTTCAGGGCTGACAAACAACGGCACATTGAGCACATAACCTGTGGAAAGTTCCGCTGGTTTTGTTGCACCACTTACTGTATCTCCCTTTACAGCAGGTTCTGTATTTACAATCTGGAGTTCTACAAAATTTGGAAGATTTATGTCAATAGGCAGGTTATTAAAAAAAAGAACTTCAACATTCATGTTTTCAGTAAGGAAATACCTTGTATCACCCACCTGCTCTTCCGACATTTCAATCTGTTCATAGTTCTTATTGTTCATAAAAGAGTAGACATTTCCCTGAGTGTAAAGGAAAGACATTTTGCACTCGTCAATTTTTGCCTCCTCACCTATTTTTTCACCGGACTTGTATGTTTTGTCCATAGAGTTTCCGGTAATCAGATTTTTCAGGCGGGTACGGGTAAATGCCTGGCCCTTTCCTGGTTTAACAAACTGATGTTCAACAACAACCCATGGGTCACCATCAATAATAATCTTCAGGTTTTTCCTGATCGCAGTAGTATCAAGCATATTTGCACTCCTTGGAATTATTTTATTGCCTGACTGAAAACTAAGAAAAAATTGTTATTTAGAAGAGCCTGATGACTGAAAATCTTAATAAAATCAAATGGTCAGGGAGTTCTCCCGGTGTTTATCCCGACTGAAATGCCGAGGTTCGAAATGACAAAAATACGGGTTTTCGCTCAGGCATTATTCTGCTGTTACGGAGACAATATAGCAGATATTTTGTCCCCTATCAATCAGTTCTTGTTAAACCTGCTTTTTTTTAAAACCAGAAAGAATTAAAAACCAGAAAGCCAGACAATAAAACAGTACACTTGCCAGGGGTCCTGTCAAATCATTCAAGGGCGGCGCTGAATCAATATAAGAAGCACTGATAAGCTGCAAATCGCCAAAACGCGGCAGATACGTGTGCATATTTGTTATTGTGTCAGATGGTATCCACAACAGCTTCAGCCTGGAAAAATAAAAAGGCAGTGCAGTCCAGCAACTTGTCAAATATATGAAAATGCCTATCATCGGCGTGATAAACCGGGGAACATATAAAGAACACAGGAGAAGCATTAATGCATACATCAGCATGTTCAAAATCATCAGAAAAAACCCTGCGAAAATATTGTAATTAACATATCCAGCCTCAAAATAAAACAAAACGAAAAAAATAAAACCAAGCAAAAACAGGTTAAGAACTGATACCATAAGGACAGACAACAACTTGCCTGCTGCAAACAATGCTCTGCTTATGGGCCTGCTCAATGTAATAACAGCAGTTCCCTCTTCAAGCTCCTTTGAAAGAATATTTGCAGCCAAAAGGCCGCAGAGCATTATGCTCCATAAAACTATTCCGTTAAAGGCAACCTTCATTGCAAGGTTTTGCCTTGCCTGGGCATCAAATAAAATGTCATTACCTGTTATTTCCCCCGGGCTACAGCTCCTGCCAAGCAAAATAAACAGCAGCGCCATTAAAAAAATGAAGTAAACAAGCTTATATCCAAGACACTCTTTAAATCCTACTTTAGCTATTGCAAATATTTTCATCTTTAATAATCCTGTAAAACAGCTCCTCAAGTGATTCCGTATTCCATGAAAGAGACAAAAGCTTTCCACCCTGTTCGATTATTATCCTGTGAACAGTAATTGAATCAAATTCCCTTTCCGGGTAAATCATTAAACAGGTTCCGCTTCTTTCAACTGGTCTGCTGCAAATTTTGTTAATTTCAAGTGCCATGGAATCTGTAAAACCTTCAACAATTACTTCAAGATGTTTCCCCTTAACAGACAAATCATATTGAGATCCTGTTTTAATTATTTTTCCTTTATTGAGAATTGCAATTCTGTCACAAGTTCTTTCAATTTCCGATAAAAGGTGCGAATTCAGAAATATGGTTGTTCCATTGTTTTTCATATCAAGCATCAGGCTGCGAAGTTCTTTGATTGCAATAGGGTCAAGACCGGATGTTGGTTCATCTAAAAAAAGCATTTTTGGCTTCCCGATAATTGCCTGCATAATCCCAACTTTCTGCAGCATCCCCTTTGAAAGTGTTCCTATCCTTTTATTCCTTTTCTCACCCATGCCTAAAGTGTCAATGCACCTGCTGATTTCCTGTTTAATCATGTTCTTAGGTATGCCTGATAACTCTGCGTGAAATCTTATAAAATCTTCAACTGTCAAAAACGGATAGGCCACTATATTTTCAGGCAGAAACCCCAGGTTTCTTCGTGCAGAAATATTTTCAATCTTTCTTCCGAAAATTTCAGCGGTTCCTGCAGACGCAGGAACAAGGTTTAAAAGTATCTTTACAAAAGTGCTTTTGCCGGCACCGTTTGGTCCAAGAAAACCAAATATCTCGCCCTCCTGCACCTCTAAGCTAACCTGGTTTAAGGCTTTGACATCTCCGAATGTTTTAACAATGTCAACTGCTTCAATTGCATACCTCATCTCTTATATCTCTTTAAATCCTTCAGGGGTTACTGATAAACTGCTGCCTTTAGCGCTGTTAACTTGTCGTGTTGGTCCATTTTATTTATCCTACTACCACTGCAATGTCAAAAAAATATATTGCACGGCACAAATCTCTTGAATATCTTTACACAAACTGGAAGAATATAAATTATTTTCCTGTAAACAAATCTCAAACAACCCATTTAAAAAATATGCATAACTGCGATGACAACACAAAACAAAAAAGACAAGCCTCATTATATTGACCACAGGAAAAGAATTAAAGACCGTTTTCTTAACATTGGCCTTCAGTCATTCAGAGACTATGAAGTTCTTGAACTGCTTTTGACCTTTGCAATACATCAAAAAGATGTTAAACCAGTTGCCAAGCGGTTAATTGACAGTTTTTCAACCTTTCAAGCTGTTTTAGAGGCACCTATTGATGCGATAATGAATGTTGACGGAATTGGTCAGCATTCTGCATTACTGCTTAAACTTACCAGGGAATGTTCTGATTATTATCTTAAAGAAAAGATTAAAAAAAAGGATGTTCTTTCTTCCCCTGATGCTTTGTATGAATATTGCCGGTCATCAATGGCCTATCTTGGAGATGAGCAGTTCAGAGTAATGTTCCTGAATTCTAAAAACGAGCTGATACATGAGCAGATCGTCCAGGAAGGTACTGTCGACCAGACAGCAGTCTATCCCAGGAAAATCATTGAACTTGCACTACAGCAAAAGGCTGTTTCTCTGATATTTTTTCACAATCATCCCAGTGGAAATCCTGCACCGTCCGATTATGACAGAAAACTGACTGAGGCACTTGTTAAAGCAGCAAAGGCTCTTGACATCAGAGTGCATGATCACGTGATTATCGGAAAAGCGGGGTACTACAGCTTTAAGGAGGAGGGGCTTATGTAATACCATGAAAAAAATAGCATCAATTGACATAGGCACCCAAACCATTCGCCTTCTGGTAGCTGAGATTCATACCTCTGGCAGCTTATCTGCCCTTTACAGGGACCGTTTCATTGTTCGTCTTGGTGAGGGTATGAATAAAAAAAAACATCTCTCAAACGCAGCAATCAACCGTGCTGTGAAGTGCATTGCATCTTTTGTTAATAAATCAAAAGAACTTGGGGTTGATAAAATTTTTGCTGCTGCAACAGCATGTGTCAGGGAGGCTGGCAATTCCCGGCTTTTCCTTAAACTTGTTTTTGATAAAACCGGCATCCTGCCTTCTGTCCTGTCTGGTCATGAGGAAGCGATTCTGACACTTAAAGGTGTTCAATCAGTATACAACTCAACAACTGACACTGCACTTGTTATGGACATTGGTGGAGGAAGCACTGAACTGACTTTAATTAAAAACAGATCTGTTTCCATGGTTGAAAGCCTTCCTCTTGGAGTTATGGGACTGACTGAAAAATATTTAAAACATGATCCGCCACTTGCACAAGAGGTTGAAGCGCTGATCCGGAATGTGCGTTTCATAATAAAATCTCAATCCGGATTACTGAGCAGTATAAAAAATGATTTTAAGCTCTCTCCTGTTTTTATAGGCACTGCCGGTACAATGACAACACTTGCTGCAATGGACCAGGAAATGACCTCATACGACCCGTGCAAAATCAACAGGCACAGATTAACACAAAAAAAAATTCAGTGCCTTTTAAAGGAGATGCTCTCAAAAAACGCTCGGCAAAGAAGCCTTATGCCGGGCCTTGAAGAGGCAAGAGCCACAGTAATAATTCCCGGAACACAAATAGTGCTTTCAGTTATGGAGATGATCAATTGCAGTGAAATATTTGTCAGTGATGCTGGTCTGCCTGAAGGAATAATTCTGGATAAGCTTTGCCATGAAACCTGATTCCTGATTTATTGACCACCTGAACAAGTTATAACTGCTTGACAATAGAGAAGTTTTTGTGTAGGTTTAACAGCCTGACAACTCATACACACTTAATGAAAAAGGATAAAATAGATGAGTGATAAACAAGTCCCATCAAGCCTGACCTTTGATGATGTCCTCCTGATTCCTCAAAAATCCAATGTACTGCCAAGGGACATAGATCTCTCAACCCATATTACAAAAAAAATTAAGCTCAATATGCCTCTTGTAAGCTCTGCCATGGATTCTGTCACTGAAGCCCGGACCGCTATTACCATGGCAAGAGAGGGGGGGATCGGAATAATACATAAAAACCTGTCAGTTGAAACTCAGGCGCTTGAAGTTGAAAAGGTCAAAAAATCCGAAAGCGGAATGGTTGTTAACCCAATTACTGTTCATCCGGATCACAAAATACATGAAGCTTTTCGCATAATGGAAAAACACCGGATATCCGGATTCCCGGTTGTTAAAAATGGAAAACTTGTAGGTATTCTAACAAACCGTGATCTTCGTTTTGAAACAAATTATCATAAAAAAATATCCGATGTTATGACCAGGGATAACCTGATAACAGCTCCTCCCGGCATTAGCCTTGATAAGGCTAAAAAAATGCTTCACAAAAACCGAATTGAAAAACTGCTGGTGGTTGATGAAAACAATAACCTGACAGGCCTGATCACTGTAAAGGACATTGAGAAGGCGGAAAAATATCCCAATGCATCAAAAGACAGCAGGGGCAGTCTCTGCGTAGGTGCAGCAATTGGAATTGGCAGTGACAGAGAAGCCCGGACAGAGGCAATTATTAATGCAGGTGCTGATGTTATCGTGATTGACACAGCACATGCGCATACAAAAACAGTAATTAATGCTATCAGGGACACAAAAAAGAATTTTCCTGACTGCCAGCTGATTGGTGGAAACATTGCAACAGGAGAAGCCACAGAAGCCCTGATAAAGGCAGGCTGTGATGCTGTGAAGGTTGGAATAGGGCCTGGTTCCATCTGCACAACCCGTATTATTGCCGGTGTAGGAGTGCCGCAAATAACAGCAATCATGGAATGCAGAAAAATTGCTGACAAAAAGGGGATTCCACTTGTTGCTGATGGAGGAATCAAGTATTCAGGAGATATAACAAAGGCCATTGCATCAGGAGCACATTCTGTCATGATAGGAAGCCTTTTTGCCGGAACCGATGAAAGCCCTGGAGAAACTGTTCTTTTTCAGGGACGAACCTATAAAGTATACCGCGGAATGGGGTCCCTTGAGGCGATGAAGCGGGGTGGCAAGGACCGCTATTTTCAGGCAGGCATAGAAGAGGAATCAAAGCTTGTCCCTGAAGGCATAGAGGGAAGAGTTCCCTACAGAGGAAGTCTTTCTTCAAATATCTTTCAGCTCATTGGCGGACTGCGGGCTGGAATGGGCTATGTTGGTTGTGCTACCATAAATGAATTGAGAGAAAAAGCCCACTTTATTAAAATTACAAGTTCGGGTCTCAAGGAAAGCCATGTTCACAACATCATTATTACAAAAGAAGCACCCAATTATCGCGTGGAATAGAAAACCCAATGCAGCGTGACCAGGAAAAAATAATTATTCTTGATTTCGGTTCCCAGTATACACAGCTGATTGCCAGAAGAATCAGAGACAGTAAAGTATATTCCGAGATTCACCCTTATAATATTTCCATAGATGCTCTCAGGTCATTAGCCCCTGAAGGAATTATCCTTTCAGGCGGGCCATCAAGTGTATATGACAGGGACGCTCCTGTTATTTCAAAAAAAATTTTTGAAGCAGGGATTCCTGTTCTGGGAATTTGCTATGGGATGCAGCTTATCTGCTATCTCTTGGAAGGTAGTGTTGAGCCTCACACAAAAAGGGAATACGGCAGGGCTGAGCTGTTTATTGACGACAATAAAGACCTTTTCAAAGGGCTTGAACCTCATGGCATGATTCAGGTATGGATGAGTCATGGGGATCGCATAGAAAAACTGCCTGAAGGTTTTAACGTCATTGCGCACAGCAGCAATTCGCCTTCTGCTGCCATACGCAGCAGGAACAGAAAGATATACGGCGTCCAGTTCCATCCTGAAGTAATACACACACCACAGGGCAAAACAATTCTTGAAAACTTTATTTTCAATATCTGTTCCTGTTCACCTTCCTGGAACATGAAGTCTTTTATTGAAAAATCTGTTGAAGATATCAGGAAAAAAGTTGGGGATAAAAAGGTTCTTTGCGGCTGCAGCGGCGGAGTAGACTCAACAGTTGCAGCTGTTCTTATTGACAGGGCAATAGGCAGCCAGTTGACCTGCATTTTTGTGGACAACGGGGTGCTCAGAAAAGATGAGTTCGAAAAAGTTTCAAACCTTCTGGCTAAATCATTCAATATTAATCTCAAAGCTGTTGATGAATCAAAAAGGTTTATTTCAAAACTGAGGGGAGTGGAAGATCCTGAAAAAAAACGGAAAATAATTGGAAACGAGTTCATATGCGTCTTTGAAAGGGAGGCAAAAAAACTCGGCAGGGTTGACTTTCTTGCCCAGGGAACTTTGTATCCTGATGTGATTGAAAGTGTTTCTTTTAAAGGCCCCTCTGCAACAATAAAAAGCCATCACAATGTTGGGGGCCTTCCGGAAAAAATGAAGCTTGACCTTATAGAACCATTCAGGGAGCTTTTCAAGGATGAGGTCAGGGAATTAGGCCGGGAGTTAGGCATATCTGAAGAACTTCTTATGCGACAGCCCTTCCCCGGTCCTGGCCTGGCCATACGAATCCTGGGCCCGGTAACTGAAGAAAATCTTGAGCTGTTGCGTGATGCAGATTCCATAATAATTGATGAATTTAAGCGTTTTGATCTTTATTACAAGGTATGGCAGTCCTTTGCAGTACTGCTTCCCATAAGAACTGTCGGGGTTATGGGTGATGAGCGCACCTATGAAAAGGTAATTGCCCTTCGCACAGTGGAAAGCAGGGACGGCATGACTGCCGACTGGGTAAGGCTTCCTTTTGATATTTTAGATAAAATTTCCAACAGGATCATTAATGAGGTCAAGGGTATAAATAGAGTTGTATATGACATCTCCTCAAAACCTCCAAGCACCATTGAATGGGAATGAATTACACCAGGGTTCTTTTTTTCTTCTGTCAAAACGATAAAATCGGAAAAGTTAAATAAATGCTTGATAATTGCTTTCAGCTATGTTATATTTTACAATCTTTTTTCTGCACTGCAACGTCCCCATCGTCTAGCCTGGTCTAGGACACCGGCCTTTCACGCCGGCAACACCGGTTCGAATCCGGTTGGGGACGCCAGTAAAAGTCAAGTTGTGTCAAGCCTTTAAGTGTTTTTGTCATTTCCTAATAATTGCTCTTTATTTACTGAATACAATGCCAGTAACAGCACCGGACCATGCTTTTGCCCCTGCACAGATCCGCCCTGCTGACCTGGGGGCATTGGGTCGGACCCAATACAACATATTATTGAACTTCAAAACCAGCACTAACAACTTCCCTGAATGGATTATCAGCAGCTTCCACATTGGTTTCTATCTCTATTGACCACAATCCTGCTGTTGCATATTTTTCTATGCATATTGGTATCAGGATAAAACCCAGGATTTTATATGGACTACGTTCAGAATCTATTGTCACGCCCTGAGAGTTTTCTTCCGGGCCGGTAAGTGTTATTACACTCTGAGCTGCGTTAAAATTATCTTTGTCTTCAGATTTAATGACCAGCCATGGACATTTTTTGGAACGGACAGAAGGCCTTGACAGCTTTTTCTGCAGGCAGAGTGCTGACAGTATTTCATAGTCCCAGCATGCTGCCACATCCTCCATGCATATTTCGTCTTCTGCACAAGGCACTACAGCATTAACGCAATCACCATCTATGCATTGCTCCTCCCCATTGCAGAATATATTGTCATCACAGTCTGAATCAGATGAACATTCAGGCGCTGGTGGAGGTGAAACACATTTATCGTTTTCTTCATCGCAAAGTTCATCATCTTCACAGGGATTGGTTCCCTGCTGACATCTGCCATCTACGCATATCTCTTCACCATCACAGAAATCATCATTAAGGCAATCTGATTTGTATAGACATTCCGGCAAGGGAACAGGAGTTGAAGTTGTACTGCCACCACCCGGGCTGCCGCTGCCGCCACTGCCACTGCCGCCACTGCCACCACTGCCTGAACCACTATCATTTCCACCGCTTCCACTGCCAGTGTCTCTGCATAGTCCATCAGTACATTCTTGTCCGGAAGGGCAGTCACCAGGTCTGCAACCTACAACAAAATTTGCTGTTTCGGTAATCACACCCCCTGCAAACCCTGTACTGGTTCCTGTAATTGCAATCGAAATATCATCCCCATAGGATGCTGTATCTGTCACGCAATAAGTAATTGTCGCAATAATTCCGTCACCTCCAGGCAGATAATATTCAGTCGCCGTAATTTTTATTGACAGGAAACCTGTGTCAGCAGCCATACATTCTAATCCTTCAGCCCTTCCTTCTGTTTGGCAGCTCGTTTCTTGGTTTAAAAATAATAAATTTGGTGTGTCAATAAGGATAAAATCTATGAAGGGTATGTCCGTAAAATTCTTCAAGCTGACAGCCACATCACCGCAGCGGTTTTCACCTTCCCAGCCCAGGCCTTGAGCAATTGAAAGCCTCACAGCGTCTTTACAGGTTCCATCACTGCTGTCACATATCAGCTCTTGATCTTCACAGTCAGCATCTGACAGGCATTCTGAACAAATGTTTTCATCATTAGGGCAGTTATCGCAGGCATCGCCAAGAGAATCATTGTCAGAATCTATCTGATTTGGGTTATAGTCTTCAGGACAATTGTCACAGACATCCCCAAAGGTATCGTTGTCTGTGTCAATATAATCAATATCACAGGCATCACCTGTACCATCCCCATCACAATCTCTCTGATTCTGGTTGTATATGTCAGGGCAGTTATCATCATCATCTGGAATGCCATCCAAATCAGAGTCAGTAAAGATTGCTGCAACACCATCACCAGCATCCTCAAAGTGAGTAGATAAACATGAAGCCCCGCCAGGTATAAGCATGCCTTGATTTTCTGTTCCAAGATCGATTTTAATTTTAATCTCGCTTGTTCCCCCTGCTATGGTTTCAAGCTCAAGGCTATACAGCAAAAGCTTGTCTGTTATGCTGACGCAACTGAAGCTGGCAAGATCCAGTTGGATTTTTCCATTTCCCAGCTCTTCAAATACACTAAATGACCCGTCAAAAGGACCTCCGTTACTGGTGTCATTCGGCTTTGAACTGTTCACTTTAATTTGAGTGTCATCATAGTAAAAAAACATCCTTACAGCAAAAAGGCCCTCATCAGAAAAATCAGCAGCATCCCATTCATCAATCCATATTTCCAAATCCACCCTTTCACCGACATTCAAATTCCACTGCGTATCGTAATTTCCGTCTTTATCAAAATCAAAGTGAAGATTTGGCGGCCCGGCAGCTTGTACCGAACTGAACAGTAGGATTAAACCAAGTAAAAATGTGCAAATTATTAATAATGTCTTCATGTGATCTCCTTTTCAGAATAGTAACAGTTGTCCTGCTTATCTTAAGAAAATATACCCTCTAACACAAAGCAACCACAATAACTCAGAAGTATGATTTTTTTCGTATTTTATTAACAGTATTTTTAAGAATAAAGTATTAATTCCTGGCACATAGAAGAAAAAGGGGGCAGGTATGCTATTGACCATTGCATAACAGTGGCTGAACGAAAAGTCCTGATTCCGAGTTGTCATTGCGCGCCCCGATAAAATCGGGGAAGCAATCCCTTTGTTTCCAGGAGATTGCTTCGGTCATGCTTTCCTCGCAATGACAGAAAAAGTGTAATTAATGGACTTTCCGTTCAGGCACTGTTTAGGGAGGATTGTGAAATATCATATCCCTTTTTCAATCAGCTTCACTGCCATACCTGTTTTTCAAGACCATAGCCCTTCCCTGTAGACTTGCCGAAGCAATAAACAGTTTTTCTGGCATTTGGATTCCTCTGTTATTTATTATTAATTCTATCGCGCATGAAAAATCGGGTCAGATCTACCCCGAAATATTTCAGTGCTGCAATCAGAAGAACAGCAGCACCTGCCTCATCAAGGTTACCTATGATCGGCAAATTGTCAGGAATAAGCTCAAAGATACCCATGCCGGGATTAATCAGGTAAATTAAAGAAAGGATACCGATCAGAGCTACCACAATTTTTTTTATCATCAGTTTTTTCTCCCTTCGTACACCCTCTCCTGGACACTGGTTTGAAAATAAAAAAAGCCTGAACAAGCATAAATCAGCATAATTCATCCGGGTAAATCAGGCAACAAATTTTGATTTTACATATGAGAATTTTTATCTTGACCCAAAAGCACACATTTTCTATACTTTTCCGCTGAAAAGCGAATTATTCAAACAAAAAACAACGACCCGGAGCCCCTTATAAAAAAGGCTTATTTCCACTGAGAAGAATGGAATCCAATTAAACAGCTGTTAAAACGTTCCCCGTCTGGCTGTCACTCTGTTGAAAAAGAAATCGAGAAAACAATGACCAACAATGATATCCTTAAGAAACTAAGGATTGCCCTGGAACTGAAAGATACTGATATGATTGAGATTTTAAAGCTGGCTGATTTCAAGATCAGCAAAACCGAGCTAAATGCACTTTTTCGTCATCCGGACCACAGGAACTATAAGGAGTGCGGTGACCAGGTTCTGCGCCGCTTTCTGAACGGGCTTATCATAAGAAACCGGGGGCCACGCGACAGGAAAAAAATCCTCATCCATAAAAAAAGCCCCGCACAGGGCGGGGCTTTTTGAACTTCCAGCTTATAACAGATTCTTACAGCTCAACGACATTGGCAGCTGCCGGGCCTTTCTCGCCCTCGACAACGTCAAACTGGACCCGGGAACCCTCCTGAAGGGTTCTGAAACCATCAGATTTAATGGCAGATTGGTGTACGAACACGTCCGAGCCACCATCCTGCTCAATAAAACCAAAGCCCTTTGAATCATTAAACCATTTTACTGTTCCTTCTTTCATAACTCTTTACTCCTTTGTTCTGGTCCCTGCATGGAACCATTGAATGTTTGTGCCCGGTCAGCGCTGTATGTGATCCGGACAGGCAGTCTAATTGTTGTTAGTCCTCAAATCAGAAAAGACCTCACACCCTTTTGCGGAGTGTGTGGTCTTTGAATTTTTACTTAGTGACTACAATCAGGTGCTGCGCTTCAGGTACAGAGTTAAAAATAACACATGGGAAAATGATTGCAAGTCTTTTTTTGAGTTATGAGTTGTAGAATTTTTGTTGTCCTTCAACAATAAAACAGACGTAAATTCTGGCAAGCGGGCACTGCTTTTCCTGAAGGTCGCTGGCGAGTCTGTCAAAACTATTTCATTAATTCAGGAAAATTCCCTATAAAAATGAGGTTTTTGTCCCATAGTATTCTTCATAAGTTTGTTCCATTATAAGCTAAGGAATGCATTACTAAAGGAGGAACCAGCCATGCAAACACCGGGTGAAGAACATCTGAAATCAACCCGGCTTGAAGAGCACTATAGAAAGCAGTTCCCGGGCTTAAACAGTGAACAAGTACAATGGGCAGTCAGAAATACACTGGCATTAATCGGAATTGCCGGGACAAATGATAAAAAATCTATTGATATTTTGACTGATTCAACAAGAGGAATAAGCACACTGACAAAATCCATTGCCAGGGAGGCTTTACGTGCAGGCAGTGCTGAAAAATGAAAAAACCGTTTATTCAGGTATTATGTCTGCCGGAAAACTGCAGACAAATGGGGGAACCGTCCAGACTAAACCTTTCTCTGATAGATCTTTCCAGGTACTTTCTGTAATGCAGGGGAAACGCCCCTGGATTATTAGTAAACAGCTTAAAGGTTGGAGGGCCTTTGGCAACCTGGGTTGCATAATAAATCTTTGTTCTTCCATTAGGCCCGCGTGGCGGTGTTTTTCTTCTGCATATGTCCTGTATTTCACTGTTAAGCCTGGAGGTTTGGACCCGTTTCAGATATGTACTTTCAATTTCACCAATGGAATCAAGTATCTTTCTCACTCTGAAACCTGTCAATGCAGAAACAGTGACTATGGGAGCAAAATCCATAAAAGCCAGCTTGCTGCGAATCTGCTCAATAAATTTTTCATGTGTTTTAGTGTCTTTCTCAATCAGGTCCCATTTGTTAACCACTAATATACAGGCTCTTTGCCTGTCGTAAATCTGAGCTGCAAGTTTTTCATCCTGAGAAGATATGCCTTGTGAAGCATCAATAATAAAAATGCTTAAAGATGATCTGCTGATACTTCTCAACGCCTGAAATACGCTGTATCTTTCAAGACTGTAGTTAATGCGGCTTTTTCTTCTTATTCCTGCAGTATCTATAAATCGTATTGTTTTCTTATTATAGCGCATAAAGCTGTCTACCGGATCACGGGTAGTTCCTGCCTTTTTACTGACAAGCGCTCGCTCGTAGCCCAAAAGCCTGTTTACAAGTGAAGACTTTCCAACATTAGGCCGGCCTATTATTGCAACAACAGTCTCATCATCAGAAAGTTTCTTTTCCTGATACTTTGGAATATTTCTGCAAACCTCCTCCAGAAGCTCTGAGACACCAATTCTCTCCCTGGCAGAAATATTTAAAATTGTCTCTACTCCCAGCCTGTAAAAATCCGGGGTATCTGCTTTTGTTTTATTACTTTCAACTTTATTGACAGCATATAAAACAGGCTTCCTGGTTTTTTGAAGTATCTGTGCTATTTCAAGATCACCATAAAGCAGCCCATCCTTACCGTCCATGAGCATAATAATCACATCAGCTTCATCAACTGCCATCCGTGCATGTTCCTTAACAAGATTCGAAATATCATCTTTAGATTCAGGATCAAAACCACCAGTATCAACAAGCATGAATGAGCTTTCATGCCAGGCAACATCAATATAATTTCGATCCCGGGTGACACCTGGCAAATCATCAATAATTGCAATATTTCTTCTTGCTATGGCGTTGAAAAGCGTTGACTTGCCAACATTGGGACGACCTATAATCGCTACTACGGGTTTTATATTACTCATTTAATAACTCTTTAAGTGTTCTTCTTGCTGCCTGCTGCTCTGCTTCCTTTTTATTTGGTCCCTGCCCTTTACCATAGCACACATCGTTGATAGCAACCTGTATCTCAAAAATTTTTCTATGATTAGGCCCTGCAACAGTCAGTATTTTATATTCAGGTATTGTATTGTGCGTTCTTTGAGTATATTCCTGCAATCTGCTTTTGTAGTCTCTGAAAAACCCCTTTTGTGCAACTTCTTCTAAAAGACTTGTAAAATGAGACTCTATCATACTAAAAACTTTTTCATACCCTCCGTCATAATATACAGCAGCTATGACAGCCTCATAAACATTTGATAAAATTGTCTTTTTCTCCCTTCCCATGTTTTCTTCTTCACCATGGCTGAGGAGAATATATTTGCCGATATCTAACTGCAGAGCAATGGAAGAAAGCGCGTCCTTGTTTACAATTGCAGCACGCATATTGGAAAGTTTTCCTTCAGAACAGCTTTTACAGCGCTCCATAAGAATATGGCTGATAACAAGCTCCAAAACAGCATCTCCAAGGAATTCAAGCCGTTCATTGCCGAAACTGTTTTCATGCTGTTTCTCATTTGCAAAGGACTTATGTGTGACTGCCTCCTCTAAAAGCTCCATATCCTGGAAAAAGTATCCAATATTTTGCTGCAGCCCCATATTGCAGGGAATTTGTTTATCAGCAAAAAACATGTTTTTAAATTTTTTAATCAGGGTTTTTATAGACATGAAATTGTTTTTCCAGTAAATTTATTTTTCTCTCTGCAAAGTAAATTTAACAAAAAAGCGTTAAAAATACAATCACAACTTACTCTGAACCACCTGTGCAGTAAACGTAACATTGAGTATTTTCAGACAAACTTCTGATTTTTTTTGTTGATATATTTATATTTTCTGAATAGACTGTGAGCCTGTAATAAGCCGTTTCTAAACATTGACAACTTCACCAATAACTTCATCAATATTTACAGACAGCATACATGACAAGCTCTTCTTTTTCAGGAGGTTATATAAATAAATGGATATTTCCGAACTTTTAATGTTTGCAGTTAAACAAAAGGCCTCTGACATGCATATCAGTGCAGGCGAGCCGCCTCTGCTGCGCATTCACGGTGAGATAAAAAAAATCGAAATGGAGCCTCTTACCAAAGACCTGACACATAAAATGATTTATGATGTTCTGAATGACAGACAGAGAAAAGTGCTGGAAGAAAATAAAGAGCTGGATTTTTCCCTGTCATTAGGTGAGGAGTTCGGCAGATTCCGTGTAAATTGTTTTTATCAGAACCGGGGAGAGTCCGCTGTTTTTCGAACCATACCAACAAAGATCCAGACTTTTGATGAACTTGGGTTGCCAAAAATATGCCGGAAGATTGCTGGTTACAAAAAAGGACTTGTGCTTGTCACAGGCCCCACCGGAAGCGGAAAATCAACTACCCTTGCTTCAATGATCGACCTTATCAACAATGAAAGGAGAGAACATATTCTTACAATAGAAGATCCTATTGAGTTCGTACACACATCAAAAAACTGTCTCGTAAATCAACGTGAGTTAAATGAACACACGTACAGTTTTGCAAATGCCCTGAGAAGCGCTCTTCGTGAGGATCCTGATGTAATTTTAGTTGGCGAAATGAGAGATCTTGAAACTATTCAGCTTGCTGTCACAGCAGCAGAAACAGGTCACCTTGTTTTTGCAACCCTGCATACCAACAGTGCTCCGAAAACGATTGACCGTATTATCGATGTTTTTCCAGCAGGACAGCAGGCACAGATACGAACCCAGTTTTCAGAGACGATTCAGTCTGTTATCTCTCAAAGGCTTTTAAAAAAACGTGACGGCTCAGGACGGGTTGCAGCTCTTGAAATTATGATAGCCACTCCAGCAATCAGGAATCTCATACGTGAAGGAAAAATATCACAGATTCCGTCTTCGATGCAGACCGGCCAAAAATATGGAATGCAGACCATGGAAGCTTCGATTAAAGAGTTCATCAGCCGAAGGGTAATTGACGCTGAATCTGTTGAAGGTCTTTTAACTGAAATCGTAGAGTAAATTTTAACAGCTTCATCAATTTTTTTAAAACAAACAGGGAAATTAAACAATGACCATTAAAGAGCTGCTTCATTTAGTGGTACAATCAAATGCATCTGACCTTTACCTGACAGTTGACAGCCCTCCTTTGTTCCGGGTAGAGGGTGTTACCCGGCCATACGGGGATACGAAGCTCACGTCTCACCAAACTGAGGAAATAGCTCAATCCCTCTTGAGTGAAAAACAAAAAGCTGCATTCTCGGAAAAGATGGAAATGAATCTGAGCCTTTACTATCCTGAAATTGGGCGATTCAGGGTTAACATTTTCAGGCAAATGGGATTTGCAGGTCTTGTTTTTCGCAGAATTAAGCTGGAAATAGAAACATTAAATGATTTAGAGCTGCCTGAAATACTTAAAGAGATAAGCTTGTCCAAACGCGGCCTTGTACTTCTTGTTGGTGGCACCGGGACCGGTAAATCAACTACACTTGCTGCCATGACAGATTACAGAAATTCCAATACAACCGGTCACATTATTACCATTGAAGATCCTGTTGAGTTTATGCATCGCCACAAAAAATGTATTGTTACACAGAGGGAAATAGGCCTTGACACCCTGAGCTACAGTGAAGCACTTAAAAACACCCTGCGTCAGGCTCCTGACGTTATCCTGATAGGTGAAATAAGGGATATGGAGACCATGGAAGCAGCTGTAGCTTTTGCTGAAACAGGGCACCTCTGCCTGTCCACACTGCATGCAAATAATGCTAATCAGGCAATTGAAAGAATAATGAACTTTTTCCCGCATGAGAAGCAGGAACAGGTATATTTTCAGATGGGCTTAAATATCAGAGCAATAATTTCACAAAGACTTATTCCTTCGGTTGACGGAAAACGTGTTGCAGCCATTGAAATTCTTATTGACACTCCACGGGTAAAGGACCTGATTATGAAGCGAAAAATTGACGTTCTTAAAGAGGCAATGTCTGCCGGCAACCGTGAGGGAATGGTGACTTTTGATCAGTCGATTTATCAAATTTACAAATCAGGAAAAATATCCTACGAAAATGCAATTGCTTATGCTGACAGCGCTAATGATCTGCGTCTTAAAATCAAAATTGATGACATCGAAGTGAAATCTGCTGAAAGCGACAATAAAAAAACAGAAGATTTATCCGATTCTCTCCACCTGAAATCGGACTCGTTAAGCTAATGCTTCTTGTGCGAAATACTCTTTTAACTCCGAATTTGCCGTAGATTACCACAGCAAATTCAGTTTAAACGCATCAAAATGATTTTGCACACCTAACCCCCGGACAATTTATTCCCCTGAAAGGAAATATCTATGTGTGAAAAAAAAGGTATCTACGTTAAGGACATTAAGGATCAAACCAAAATTGAGGGCCTTTTTTTAGTTAAAGATAAAAACAACGGGATTACAAAAAACGGAAAACCATATTTAGCACTTAATCTCAGTGACAAAACAGGGCATGTGAAAGGCCGGATATGGGACAATGCGGAAAAATTTGGAAATTTTTTTTCCCAGGGAGATATTGTAAAAATCAAGTCACACTCTATCCTTTACCAGGGTGTATTACAGCTTAACATAAGCGATATAGAAAAACACGATTGCGATGAAAGTGTTCTATGTGAATTTCTTCCTGCCTCTGAAAATGATCTCAACGAATCCTACAACGAGCTTATGTCAATTGTTGAAACAATAGGCAATATTCATCTTAAAAAATTACTTCAAACAGTTTTTAATGATTCTGATATTGTTTCATCCTTCAAGGCAGCCCCGGCAGCCAAATCCATTCACCACGATTATCTTGGTGGACTTCTCGAGCATACCTTAAGCGTCACACGCCTTGCAAATGACCTTATCAGGCATTTCAATAATGTAAACAGAGACATCCTGATTACAGGAGCAATCCTGCATGATATAGGGAAAATATATGAGCTCTCATATGACAGAAATTTTGACTATACGGATGCTGGACGCCTTGTTGGCCATATAACAATCGGGGTTGAGCTTATCAACGATAAATTAAAACTGCTCCCTGATTTTCCGGAAGGTCTTGCACTGGTCATTAAGCATCTTGTTTTAAGCCACCATGGACAGTATGAGTTCGGCTCGCCAAAACGACCAAAAACACCTGAATCATTGCTGCTCAGCTATTTAGATGACATGGATGCAAAAATGTATGGTCTTCTCCAATTTATAAAAAAGGAAAAAAAGCCAGGCACAAAATGGACAAGTTACCATAAACTTTTTGACCGCTATTTTTTTACTGATACTTCTACAGACAATAATAAATAATAAGCTGGAAACCGACTCCTCAGAAAAAAAGAATATATTGATTGATGGACTGATTTTACAATCATCAGATTTTCATCATCATTGCCTCTTCATCACAGCCAGGAAATTTAATACAGTTTATACAGTCAGACCAGACCTTGTGAGGCAGCACAGATTTATCAACTGAATGGAACCCAAGATTGCTGAAAAAGTCAGGGACATATGTCAGAACAAACAGCCTTTTAATACCTATTTGTAACGCTTCATCAATACAGGCACTTACCAGCCTCTTACCAATTCCCCTGCCTGCATATACCTCCTTTACAGCAAGCGACCGGATTTCAGCAATATCCTCCCAGCAAATATGTAAACTGCAGGTTCCGACAACAGAATTATCATCAGCATCCAGCGAAACCACAAAATCTCTTAACTGGTCATAAAGCTCACTCAGCGACCTGCCAAGGAGAATTCCCTTTTGTGAATACAAAGAAAGAATAGAATGAATTTCCCTAACATGATTTATTGTTGCCTTTTTTATCATTCAGGTATCCTGTACCTCTGTACCAGGCTTCATGGCCCCTCATGCATTTGCATTGCCCATCATTTCCGAAGCGTGTGCCCTTGTCTTCTTGGAAATATTTTTTCCGCCTAACATCCTTGATATCTCGTCCAGCCTGCCTTTATCGTCCAGAAGTTCGACACAGACAACTGTTCTTCCATTATTTAAAGTCTTTCTGACATTATAATGATAATCTGCGTAACAGGCAATTTGCGGCAGATGCGTTATGCATAAAACCTGATGTGATTTTGCAATTTTCTTGAGTTTAACACCAACAGATTCTGCAATCGCACCGCCAATACCTGCGTCTACTTCATCAAAGAGAAGTGTGGAAACACCATAATTGCCAGCAAGAATTTTTTGATCGCAAGGACTATCCGTGACATCTCGCCTCCTGAAGCAATTCTGGACAAAGGTTTTGAGTCCTCCCCCTGGTTAGGTGAAATAACAAACTCAACATCATCCATGCCACAACTGTTAAGTCCCTTTATGGACATTTCAGGGTCAGCAAAGGATGCTTTTTCAGCTCTTCTTATCACAGCAGTAAAGGAAGACTTCTCCATTCCAATAGCAGCAAGCTCAGCTTCCACCTTTCTTTTCAGTTCAGCAGCTGCTTTCATCCTTTTTTCTGACAATTGTTCCGCCACTTCCCAGAGCCTGTCAGCAGATAAAAACAATGACTGCCTTAGCTCTTCTATTCTTTTTGAACTGCCAGCAATCCCCTTCAGTTCACTTTCAATCTCTTTCTGGTATGTTAAAATATCTTCAATGGACTTTCCGTATTTTTTCTTCATCAATTGAATTTCATCCAGGCGATCTTCAACTGCCTCAAGCCTTCCCTGATCCATATTGACTTTCTCTGCATAATCCCTCAGTGAAAATGCAGTATCTTCGAGGTTTATTAAAAAGGATTCAAATCTTTCTTTTAACGGTTCAAGGCTGTGATCTATTTCTGATGCTTCCCCAAGCTCTCTCAGATTTTTTTTGAGTGCCATGAGGTATGCACTGTCATCTTCGTAAATGCTTGAATAAATCCTGTATGTCTTTTCATACAAATTTTTTGAATTTGAAAGAATCTTTCTTTCTTTTAAAAGCAGATCTTCCTCTTCAGGAAAAAACTGCCCTTTTTTTATCTCATCATATTGAAATGTCAAAAGCTCATTTTTGTTGGCAATTTCATCCTCACAGGTTAAAAGATATTTCAACTCACTGGCCTTCTCCTTAAACCCGTCGTAAATATCCTGGTACTGCTTCCTGAGTGACAAACCATTTCCGAAAGCATCTATTATATCAATATGGTGGTCTGTCTGAAGCAGAAGCTGCTGCGAATACTGTCCTGAAATATCAATCAGGTGTCCCCCGATCTGGGAAAGCATCTGGGTTGTCGCAAGGCGATTGCCAATAAATATTTTATTTTTACCCCCCCTTGAAATGGTCCTTCTAAGGATTATTGGATCATCATCAGCCCCCAGCCCCCAAGATGAAAGCAGCTTCTTTATTCTGGGGTTGTTTTTTGAATTAAAAATTGCTTCAACCACAGCTTCATCCCTGGCAGTGCGTATGAGCTCTGCAGATGCCCTGCCACCCATAAGGAGCCCAAGCGCTCCTGCAATAATAGATTTGCCGGCACCTGTTTCACCCGACAGTACTGTCAGCCCTTCATTAAATGAAAGATGCATTGAGTCTATTATGGCAAAATCTTTTACATATAATTCCTGTAGCATGGCAGCTCGTTTTGGGGTTTGCCGGCTAAAATTTATTCGTTTAAAAAAACATCTGTTTGGTATTTTACAGCTAACATTCGATTTTCATCTTTCTCCCCATTTCAATTTTTCCTTAAGAATTTCAAAATAGTTTCGGAAAGGTGTTTTAACAAGAGAAACAGCCTTCTGCGCCTTACAAATTTCCAATGAATCCCCCTCTTCAATTTTTACTCCCACCTGTCCATCCATTGTAAGAAAAACATCCTCATTGTTTGCCCTGATTGAAACCTTTACAACACTGTCATCCGGAAGAATAATAGGCCGGTTTGTAAGTGTGTGTGGACAAATAGGGGTTATGGAAATCAAGTTAAGCGACGGATATATTATGGGGCCACCAGCTGACAGAGAATAACCTGTAGAACCGGTTGGAGTTGATACTACCAGGCCGTCTGCTTTAAAGGTATTCAGATAGTTGCCATTTACAAATGTATCCAGGTCAATCATCCTGGCAACAGCCCCTTTATTTACAACAACATCATTAAGTGCTTGAAATGTTCTATCAAGTTCATTACAGCCTTTCAACAACTTTACCTCAAGCATCATTCTCCGGTCTATGGCAAAATCACCGGCAATTACCTTTTCCAGCATTCGGTAAATTTCCTCAATCCTGATCTCCGTCAGAAAACCCAGCCCCCCCAGGTTAACTGCCAGAATTGGAACATTTTCTACTTGAGGGATTCTGGAAACACTCAGCAGGGTTCCATCTCCACCGAAAACAATCAACATATCAGCAATTTCAGGAATCAGCTCTCTCTGTTCAAATTTTACTTTTTCTGCTGATATTTGCATACCCCTTTCCAGAATGACCTCTATGCCTTTTTGATTAAGCCATGGCACCAGATTCAAGATCACTTCAAGGCCCTCAGGATGACTCTTTTTTGCAATTATACCTGTTTTTTTCATCTGAGAAAGTGCTGTATTATTAATCAATTACAATAGCATTCATGAATTTAAAATTTTTAACATGAATTTTTTTTTCTGTCTATGTAAAATTTTATGGTTCTGTATTAATCAGACTGATCATGTGTTACCCGGAAAACTGCCGCAATTATATATAACGCAAAACCAGAGGTTAAAAGCTTGAAACCGCATTAATAATTATAATTTCAGGTAAAAAACGGTTTTTCCGCATTAGTCACAGCATATAAAAATAAAAGGGGGGGTTATATGCTTCCGAATGTTTTTTCTTGACTTCCTGCAAAAGAAATATTATATTTTATGATTCAATTTTATAAAGGAGATTAGAGTGAAAACATTCACTGCAAAAAAAGAAGACATGGTGCATAATTGGTACGTTATTGATGCTGAGGGAAAAACCCTTGGACGTCTAGCAACCCAGATAGCCCACAGGCTCAGGGGAAAACACAAACCCATCTTTACCCCGCATGTTGATACCGGTGATTTTATTGTGGTAGTTAATGCAGAAAAAATTAAACTGACAGGAAACAAGCTTACTGACAAGCTTTATTATCATCATAGCGGGTATCCCGGCGGTTTGAAATCAACTTCAGCAGAGGAAATGATAAAGAAAAAACCTGCTAAAGTATTACATCATGCTGTAGCGGGCATGCTGCCCAAAAACCGCCTTGCACGAAAGCTTATAAAAAAACTTAAAATTTATGCTGGCAACAACCACCCCCATCAATCTCAACAACCACAAACTTTGAAATTGGAAGGTATTTGATAAAACTATGGAAGGAAAAAAATATTTTGCAACCGGCAAAAGGAAAACATCCATAGCCAGAGTATGGATGGAATCCGGAGATGGAAAAATACTGATAAACAACAGGACAATGGATGACTACTTTGGCGGCGTGGAAACAAAAAAGTCAGCTGTAAAACAGCCACTGAATTTGACAAATTTCAGCAATGATTATGATATATTTGTAAATGTTTTTGGTGGCGGCTTAACCGGCCAGGCCGAGGCTATAAGACATGGAATTTCAAAAATTCTTATCTTAATTAATCCTGAGTTGAGATCTGTGCTTAAAAAAAATTCACTTCTTACCAGGGACCCCCGAAAGAAGGAAAGAAAAAAGTATGGCCTCAAAGGTGCCAGAAAGCGCTTCCAGTACTCAAAAAGATAAAAGTGGAACAGATCAGGGAGAACCTCTCGCCCCTCCCTGGTTCGAAAACAAGCCAAATGTTTTGTTTACATCAGGAGACCTATCAATATGGGTAAAGTATGCACAATTTGCGGCAAAGGAAGACAGGTAGGCAACAATGTCAGCCATGCTCACAATAAAAGCAAAAAAGTATGGAAGCCCAATGTTCAGAAAATTCGGACATTACAAAATGGGGCTGTAAAAAAAGTATACGTCTGTACCAGATGCATAAGATCCGGACATGTGCAAAAACCAACACATACCCCAAAGCAGGTTACGGCAAGCCAATAAATATAATTTCAGATTCCTGACAGGTCATGATTTTAGCCTGGAGACTTTAAGAACGCCCCGTATTTTTTTAATAGCATGAATTACCGCATCTAATTGTTTGAGATTACTGATCTCTATATCAAAAACATTGACTGCTGTTTCCTCAGGTGTTGTCTTTATCTTAGCTTTAACAATATTGGTTTTTTCAGATGAGATAGAAGACGTGATCTCTGCCAATAACCCTGTCTTGTCTTCACAGATTACCTCAATGGGTACGGTAGCAACATGCCTGGAAGTCTCATCCCACTGAGCATCAAGCAGCCTGTCAGGACAGGCCGAAACAACAAAGGAACAATCAGCAACATGAACTGTCACCCCCTTGCCCCTTGTAATATAGCCCATAATCCTGTCTCCTGGGATTGGGTTACAGCACTTTCCATGTCTGACCATTACCCCGTCTATTCCATCAATCCTTATTCCATGGCCGGATTTTCTGCATACAACTTTTTTAGCAGAAGATGACAGGCTTTGCGCAGCATGTTTTTTCCCATTCAATCCTTCTTCCAGAAACATGTTGATCAAATGTCTGACCCTTAACCTCCCGTGTCCCACAGCTGCTAAAAGATCGTCTGTTTTTTTAATTCCTTCTTTGGAAACCCTTTCCAGAATCTTATCGCCTTTCAGCAATTTTGAAAAATTAAGATTATGCTTTCTGAATTCTTTTTCGCAAATTTCACGTCCTAATGATATACTGCTTTTAAGTTCCTGAAGCTTTATCCATTGTCTGATCTTGGATTTTGCACGTGAGGTCTTTACAAATTTCAGCCAGTCCCTGCTGGGCTTATGATTGGAACTTGTTAATATTTCAACAACATCACCGCTTTTAAGCTGATTCTTTAAAGGTGCAATATTACCGTTAATCTTCGCGCCAACACATCTGTGTCCAACATCACTGTGTATCCGGTAGGCAAAATCAACAGGGGTAGAACCTTTTGGAAGCTCAACCACCTCACCTGCAGGGGTAAACACATATACCTCATCGGGGAAGATATCAACGCGGAATGTTTCCAGAAATTCGTGCGAATCCCTGACCTCTGTTTGAGCTTCCATAACCTGCCGGAGCCAGGAAAATCTCTGGTCATACCCCTGGTCAATCTTTCGCCCCTCCTTGTATTTACAGTGCGCTGCAATTCCATTCTTTGCTACACTGTCCATCTCTTCTGTTCTGATCTGAATTTCAATACGCTGTCCTTCAGGCCCTATTGCCGTAGTATGAAGAGACTGATACATATTGGCTTTTGGCAACGAAATATAGTCTTTAAATTTTCCGGGGATAGGCTTCCATATGGAATGTATTATCCCTAATATTTCAAAGCATTCCTTCCTTGATCCAACAATTAAACGAAATGCTGTGAGATCATAAATCTGGCTAAAATCTAATTTCTGCTGCAGCATTTTGCTGTAAATACTGTAAATGTGCTTGGATCGCCCGGTAATACGCGCATTAATGCCAAACTGATTCAGTTTTTCCTGGATCAGACACACAACCTCCCTAACATATTTTTCTCTCTGGTCAGAGGTAATTACAAGTTTCTCCTCAATTTCCCTGTACATTTTTTCGTGGATATAAGAAAGCGAAAGATCCTCAAGTTCCCTTTTTATTGAATAAATACCCAGCCTGTTTGCAAGAGGTGCATAGATGTCCAGGGTCTGCTGAGCAATGTTTTTCTGCTTTTCCGGAGGCATATACTCCAGTGTTCGCATGTTATGTAAGCGATCGGCAAGTTTTATCAGGATAACCCTGATGTCCATTGACATGGCAAGAATCATTTTGCGAAAATTTTCTGCCTGCCTGTCTTGACGGTTTTTATTTGTAATCTTGGTTATATTTGTAACTCCATCAACAAGAAAAGAAACTTCTTCCCCGAAATTGTTTTGAATTTCTTCAATTGTTGCATAAGTATCCTCAACAGTATCATGCAGAAGGCCGGTTGACACTGCATACTCGTCCAGATTCAAATCACTGAGTATTTTTGCAACTGACAAAGGATGATTGAGGTAGGGTTCCCCTGATAAACGGGTCTGTCCCTGGTGGACTTTAGCTGAAAAGACATAGGATTTTCTAATCAGATCAACATCAGCTTCCGCATGATAACTTGTTACCTGATCGATAATATCATTTATACGGACAACACCTGTTTTTTTCATTTTACATATGCTTTCCAAGCAATTGCCTGCTAACTGCTTTCACCAAGACTTTCCACAACAGCAGACACAGCATCTTCTACCGGGACCTGACGAATTTCACCTGTTTTTCTCGACTTAATGTCAACATTGTTCCCTTTTACAGCATTTCTCCCAACAGTTAGACGCAGGGGAACGCCGATCATGTCTGCATCCTTGAATTTAATGCCTGGTCTTTCGTCACGGTCGTCTAAAAGCACGTCAATTCCCCCTGCTGTTAACTCCCGATATATCTTCTCTGCAATCTCCATCTGTATTTTTTCAGTTGTGTCAACCGGAAGTACAAGAACAGAAAAAGGTGCGATTGATTCAGGGAAAATAATTCCGTTTTCATCATGGGATTGCTCAATTGCAGCAGCAGCAGTTCTTCCGATCCCAATTCCATAACACCCCATAACCATATGGTTTGGTTCACCTCCAGGGTCAAGATATGTTGCGTTCATTGACCTGCTGTACTTGGTGCCAAGTTTAAAAATATGACCAACCTCGATACCCCTTTTTGTTTCAAGCACCTGCCCACAACGCGGGCAGGGGTCTCCATCCCCAGCGCACCTTATATCTCCAAACCGGGTTACGGAAAAATCACGATCAAAGTTAACATTCATGATATGAATGTCCTTTTCATTTCCACCGGAAACAAAATTAGTTCCCCCCTTAAGTCCAAAGTCAGCTATAATTTTGACATCTTTCAAACCAACAGGTCCTGCAAAGCCCCTTGGGGCATGAGTCAGTTCCTCAACAAGATCTTCATCTGCTAATAAAACATTGTCACAGCCAATAAAGTTACGCAGCTTGACCTCATTTATTTCATGGTCTCCCCTGACAAGCGCAACAATATGCCCGTCATCACAGGAAAAGACAAGCGTCTTTATAAGCTTTGAAGGAGAAACACGTAAAAAAGCTGTTACTTCATCAACTGTTTTAATATTCGGAGTTTCAACCCTCTCTGTTTTTTTTAAATCAATATTGTTTTTCTCAGGATCATCCGGGGGTTTAATTTCTGCTTTCTCCATATTTGCAGCATAATCACAATTTGAACAGGCAACAATCACATCCTCGCCTGTGTCTGCTAACACCATAAACTCATGGGAGAAATTCCCGCCGATAGGTCCTGTGTCAGCCTCAACAGCCCTGAATTTCAATCCCAGACGCTCAAAAATCCTGCAGTATGCATCATACATATGTCTATAGCTCTTTTCCGCACCTTCCTCATCAGTATCAAAACTGTATGCGTCTTTCATAATAAATTCCCGTGCACGCATAACACCGAATCGTGGCCTTATTTCATCTCTGAATTTTGTGTGTATCTGGTACAGATTGACAGGCAGCTGCTTATATGAAGAAATCACACCTTTTACAAGGTTTGTGATAACCTCCTCATGTGTTGGTCCAAGACAAAACTCCCTGTCGTTTCTATCTTTCAGCCTGAGCATTTCTTTGCCATATACATTCCACCGGCCGCTTTCCTGCCATAGTTCAGCCGGTTGAACAAAAGGCAGTGTGACCTCAAGAGCCCCTGCCCTGTTCATCTCCTCTCGGACAATTTGAGCTGTTTTTTTTATTACACGCTCACCCAGTGGAAGAGTTGAATATATACCGGCAGCTAATTTTCTTATCATACCTGCTCTTAGCATCAGACGATGACTTGCAACTTCTGCTTCTGCCGGGTCCTCACGCAGCGTTGGAATTAAAAATTTTGAATAACGCATATATTCTCCATTAATGTATTTTCTTAGACATCATGCTTAACATATTATATTATCATTATTTATAAGACATTATGAATCTGAAACCCTACTCCACATCACCCTTTTTCAGTAAAGCAGCTGTTTTATCAAGCAACAATACCTCTTTCATAAATTTATCGACAAGATCAGTTTTTTTACATTTTTTTATTATTTTCCCTTTTTTAAATATAACACCCAGATTTTTGCTTCCTGCAATACCAATATCAGCCTCTTTTGCCTCACCAGGACCGTTAACTTCGCATCCCATCACAGCAATCCTGATTGAGGAATTAACATCAACAAGTCTTCTTTCGACCTCTTCAGCTATTTTGATAACATCAATTTGCAGTCTGCCGCAAGTGGGGCAGGATATTAACTCAGGCCCTGCTTTTCTCAATCCGAGACATTTTAATATTTCAAATCCAACACGCACTTCCTCCACAGGATCTGCAGAAAGTGAAACTCTCATTGTGTCTCCTATTCCTTCTTCAAGTATAATGCCCAGACCAATGGCTGACCGTATGGAACCTGAAAAAGCAGTACCGGCTTCTGTAATACCCACATGAAGTGGATGGCGCGTCTTTTTTGAAATACTGCGGTAAGCGTCAACGGTTGTTTTTATATCTGATGATTTTATTGAGACCTTAATCCTGTTAAATGATAAACTTTCAATTAATTTAATATTCCTGAGTGCGCTTTCCACAAGTGCCTCAGCTGTTGGACGGCCATATTTTTGAAGAATATCTCTTTCAAGGGAGCCTGAATTAATACCTATGCGTATGGGAACACCCTTTTCAGATGCCTTTTTGACAACTGACGCAAGTCTGGTTTTACCACCTATATTGCCGGGATTTATCCGAATGCCATGTACACCTGCATCCATACTCTGAAGTGCCAGACAATGGTTGAAATGTATATCAGCAATAACCGGAATATTTACACGCCTCAAAATCTTTTCCAGAGCTTGAACTGCTGAAACATCAGGAACAGCAACACGGACTATCTCACATCCTGCTTTTTCAAGCCTTTGTATCTGGCCGCATGTTGTCTCAACATCCCTTGTGTCTGTATTTGTCATTGACTGGACAGTAACAGGTGCTCCACCACCGATCACAACATGTCCAACATTTATCTTATAAGTCTTTTTTCTTGTTTTCACACACAGACCTTTTGTTGAAATACGGGTAAAAAGTTGCGTCTTTTCTTTATCCAGTTATACGAAATTCTGTAATAATGCTTTAAGCAATTTCTTTTTCCTCATCCATTCATAACAAAAGAGGGGTACCATGAAAAGTGGTATGGCTTTAAGGGGAAGCTTCTGTTGCGGAATGCAATAAAAACAGTGTGGTCTAAAAACTGTGCCAATGTCTATTCAGAAATTGAGTGCCGCAGCCTTTACATCCCCTTCACATTCTACAGGCTCTGAAACATACAGTTCCATTACAATTGCATCTTCCTTTGTATCAGAATAGTATCCCTTGCGAATACTTTTCCGGATGAACCCAAATTCCTGGTAAAAACTCACCGCAGCAGTATTTAACTGGCGGGTTTCCAAGAAAAAATATTTCACGCCCTGTATATATACTTCTTTAATTAAGTGGTTTAACAATGCACTTCCAATGCCTCTTCGCCTGTAACTGCAATCACATGCAATTTTATTGATTGTACATTCGTCATAGACAACCCATGCAGTAATGTATCCCAGCACTTTTTCTCCAGTTCCTCTGTCAAGCACTGAAACAAAGTTCCTTCCATAATAAGCATCAATATCCTGAGAAAAAAATTTTCTTGTCCATGGAGCAGGGAATGAACTTGTTTCAATCGCAACCACATCTTCAAGATGCTCAGGTTCCATCTTTTTTATAAAAGCATTCATGTGAATAAATATAAACAATCAGGGTTAATCTAATTACCGGATAATTTCTGTTGTTTAAGAATTTCGCTGGCAATAAAAATATTTTTTTTTCCGTAACTTTTTAACTCTTTTGCAAGTTCCAAAAGCTTCCTGCCGTTCTCTCTCAATGTTATCAACCTGATAATCATGGGAAGATTCACACCTGTCAGCACTTCTACTTTTCCAGCTTCAAGAAAAGAAAGACTTAAGTTTGACGGTGTGCCCCC
>JAJRXD010000067.1 GCA_024276465.1 Deltaproteobacteria bacterium | reverse complement strand
TCTGCGCGGCTTTTTTCTGCCTGCTGTATGGCTTCAATCATTTCAGCACCAGGCTGAACCCCGAACTGCTCCCCGATTCTGCGGTAAAATGAGTTCATTATCAGCTGTGCCAGCAGAAAAACAGCCTTTTTTTCTTTAATTATCTTGAAAATATTCATCTGCTTCCAGGCATCCCGCTGAACTATTGCTTTGTAGCGTGCCTCACATAATTCAACGCATATGGTATCGGGCTTCAGAATTTTGATGGTATTGCTGACATCCTCCACGCTTTGTTTTGACACGTGTGCAGTACCAACAAGGTGGATATCTTTTCCATCATTAATGGTGATCTGGCTGACACTTTCAGGAAGTTTATAATCAGCTTCTCTCATTAATCACTGCCTTTCTTGAAAGTTAAAAAACAAAAAATGATTATGGATTGGACTTACAGGACAGTTAAGGAATTTCTTATGGCCTTAAGGAATAGTTCTTATGGTCAACTTTTGCGCTGAAAAACGCAGCAGCAATATAAAAAAAGGGTGGTGGAAAAAATCAGACAATAATGTCCAGAATTGTGCCAATCATTTCGTCCTGAACTCTCACTATACTGACATTTGCCCTGTACCCGTTTTCAGCTGCTCCCATCCGCACAAACTCCTCCGCCAGGTCCACATTTGACAGTTCCCTGTATTGCTCTTCTTCAGGCAAGCCCTCAGGGTTAGAAACAATCGGACCCGGGGTATTAGACTTGTTAATCCTGGCTTCCGGCCCTCCGGTTTCATTTGACTCTATTGTTGCGCGGTTCTTTTTAAACTCGTCAGTATTTGCATTTACGATATTGTATGCTGAAACTGCCGCTTTTGCAGCATTTGCTGCCAGGCCTGAAGCCGCAACATGTAGCGCAGATACATCCATGGCTAACTCCCGGTGCTTTTAAGAATTTAAGTAATCACCACGGTTAAATTTTATTACCTCGACCGAGGATCTTATAAGAGCTTCTTCAACTAATGATTTGAGTTCGTCCTCCTGAGACAGGGAGTCGGAAAAACTTTTCAGGTGTTGTGTTTCGCTTTCAATCTTTGCAATCAGCGGGGAAACATCCTTAAGGGAATTTCCTGTTCTGGCCAGCTTTTCAGAATATTCTTCAATCGTATCAAGAAATTCCGCAACTCTTGATATTATATTTTTTTTATTCATGGCAGAGCGCAACAAAGCCGCAGAAGCCCTGTTAATCCTGTCTGAAGGCTTACTTTCAGGTTCTGAAGTGCTAACGCCCTCCATCTTTTCATTTAAAATCTTCTCAAATGCCTTGTTCCCTGTTTTTCCCGGCTGCTGGTTGTTATTGGGAATAATATTAATGTTTTCAGAATCAGTTATTTTCATATCTTTACTTTCTTTTTGCTATAAAATTTATGTTTCTTCATTGTCTTTGTTATCGACTTTTTTTTGAAAAAAGTAAAGTTTTTTTTGAGTCCAAGAGAACATTCGATAAATGTTCCCTGTCAAAAATATTTCCCTTCAGCAAAAGGATTAAAACCTTCTTTTGCCTTTAAAAGGAGGGCGTTTGGTTTGTGGGCTGGCTTCACTTACAACAATCCCTCTTCCATATATTGCTGTACTGTTTAGCTTTTTTATTGCATTCTGGGCATCCTCGTCCATGGCCATTTCCACAAACGCAAACCCTTTGGATTCTCCTGAAAACCTGTCCCTGATAATCTTTATTGACGTGCATTCGCCAATTTCAGTAAATTTTTTCATTAAATCATCTTCTGTCACTTTATAGGACAAATTTCCAACATATAATTTTTTAGACATTTTTCTTAAACCTTTCTTTTTGAAAAAAAATTAAATTTTTTTTAAACCAGTCAAGGCTAACTGTTATTGCCCTGTCACGCTCATCATAACCGCTCATTGCATGGTCGCCTTCCGGAAATATTTCAAGCTCTTTTGGTTCCTGAACACGGCTGAAAATCTCTTTTGAGTGTTGCCATGGCACAATAGCATCCTTTTTTCCATGTATGACCTGCACAACCCCTGTTTTTGACAGGACAGAAGAAAGGCTGTATTTCTCTGCATCTGCAAAAAACTCCTGCCTGAGCACCGCAAGTTTCTCTTTCGGCATATTTTTCCCTGCCTCTTCCAGATCATAGGGTGTTGCCCATACGGAAATGGCCTGTACTGGATGCCTGGAAGCAAAGACAAGGCAGATAAATCCTCCAAGCGAACTCCCTAACAATCCAAATTTATCACCTAATTCTGGATGACAAGAGGCAAACCCTGCAACTTCTTCAAGCTCCTGCAAACGTCTTGAAACAGTCGTCTCGGAAATACTTCCAGAGCTTTCCCCACACCCGCTAAAATCAAAACGGATAACTGCCAGCCCTTCCCTGGTAAACCGCTCAGCAATTGCAAGATATTTTTTGCTTTCCTTTGAGCTGAAAAGACCGTGGCATATTATAACATAAGAGGGCATATGACAGGAGGGTAAATGAAGCATACCACGGATCTGTCTCCTGCCAACTGACAGGGTAAATTTTTCTTTCATGCTTTATTATATATAATTTGGATGAAAAAGCAATGTTGCCAAGACTGACAGTTTTCCCGGGAACTAAACATTTGTTTCCTGCGCAGCACTGCCGGACTGGGGATAAAATATTTTTTCAGCAGCATCGGCCAGCCTTGCATCATATTTGTGGTTCAGGGCAAAAACCCTGAAAAGAACAACCCTTGCGGGAATATATTTAAAAATTTCGTTTAAAGGCCCGTGAGAGGTCTGGCCTGTTGAGGGATTGTAGATATTGATTCTTTTGTTGCTCTGTGCCATGGGATTCAGAGGGCGCGGGTCCTGGGTGGCAAGATCAACCCGGAAAGGTATTTTCCGAATGGTGCGGGGCAACAATTCCCGTATGGCCTGTTCAAGATGCTCCGGTTTCTGAAAAGAAAGCATGCCTTTTTGTGCCCTGTCAATGGTAAGTTCAGTTGAATATGCAACCTTCCACTTTATTCTGCGGTTAATAATTCCTGCCCACTCCCTGCCAAGGCGTTTCCTGCCAGGGTCAGTTGAGTTCTGCCATGTTTCAACCTCCTGAATGAGGGACCAGTCATTCAAAGCAAGGTACCTGTTAAGGACTTTTTTAGGGTTAAAAGGAAATACTTTTTTCAGTGTTTCCTGGAAAATCTCCTGCATATGGAAATCAATGGCACGGCCTGTCCTGTGATGATAGACATTGCTGTAAAGGTTGAGGCGCGCATTTAAAAACCGCGTAAAGGCATTAATGCCTGCCTGGTGCAGGGTGAGGCCTTTATCAGAAAAAAACGAGTAAAACAGCAGCCTGTTCATATCCACAATATCAATGGAAAAACCGGTCATGTATGCATCCCGCTGTACATAATCAAGATTGTCAATGGTATAAATACCGGAGAAAAGCTGCTGAAGGAATTTGAGCCAGAGGGGTTTGTCTGAATCAGGGCGATCCGGGGGTTTTTTTATCAGAAAACCGATATGTTCGGGATCAATTGCTTCTCCCTTCTGAAAAGACCCGGTGGGGCTTCTTCTGATTTTTTTTATAATTTTGTTCAGTTTTTTTTCAACTATTTCTTTGCCAAGGATTTCGTGGGTCAGGCCGTACAGGCTGAGAAAATTATCATCAAAAAAATGTCCGTATGGGCCATGACCGATGTCATGCAGAAGACCTGCAATGCGAAACAGCTCTTCAAAACAGTTAAATGATGGAACATCAGGACATACTGCTTTCAGGCTGGGGTAGAGATGCCTGGCAAATTTTCCTGCCATGTGCATGGTGCCTAATGAATGCTGGAATCTGGTATGCTCTGCTGAAGGGTAAACCCACCTGGCACTTTGAAGCTGATGAATACGGCGAAGCCTCTGCATCCATGGGCTGTCAATTAAATCCTTTTCGGTTTTTTCATTGGAAACATCAGGGTCCGGGACAGTAAAGGGTATATAGTTATAAATCGGATCTGCTACAAGGGCTGTACCTTTATAAGGAAGAGGGGGGTGGTTTTTCATCTCTTTTTTAAAACTCGGAAGATCTTTTAAGAATTTTTAAACGGTTCTCCATCCGCAGGCTGAGATTCTGCATCTCCTGCTGCATGGCGGAAAGGCTTTCGGTTTTTTTATGAAGAAGCCTGTCAATCTCTTCCTTCCAGAATTCCAATACCGAAGCTTCTTTTTCGGCAAGCTCTTTCTCAACCTTTTTTTGCATCTGCTCTAAGAAAGCTTTATTCATATTTTCACCTTTCTTTAAAAATCTTGATTAAAAAACAACCTGGCTCACAGAGTGTTCCACGGCAAACCCTGTGGTTTCATTTTTCTTCGTGCCTGATTTATTGTTGTAAAGACTTTTTTATTACTGATCCCCAGACAGAAGAGTTTGTCATCCCCTTGAAAAAGGGGATCAAGTAGTTTTATTATGCTTCTGGATTCCCGCTAAAAGTATGCTGGAATGACAATTCACGCCTTTTCTGTTTTAACACGCAACCCGTAACTTGTAACCCGTTTTTCCTCTCTGTCTGTCCAACTTTATCCTTCTGTACCTGTTATTCCCTACCTTTTGTATCCTATAATTTTTCTAAGAAGATCACTTCTGTCTTCTTTATCCTGTGCAGTTTCAACACCCTTTGGCGAAAAACCGTCTACCACTCCCATAACACCGCAACCCTGATCAGTGCTGGCAACTATTACCTCAACCGGATTTGCAGTGGCACAATAAACAGAACAGACTTCCTGGCAGTGTTTTATACTGTTAAGGACATTTATAGGATAGGCATCCTTCATTAAAATATTAAATACATGACCTGCCTGAATGGCCTGGCAGTTTTCAATGGCCATCTGTGTGAGGGCTATATCATTTCCATCTGAGCGTATCAGGCACGGCCCTGAAGCTTCATTAAAGGCTATGCCGAACTTTGCATTTGGAACAGTTGTTATCATCACCTCGTAAAGATCTTCAACTGTCTTAACAAAATGTGACTGGCCTATAATAATATTTGATTCTTCCGGGATTTTTATTGTAACAGCTTTTAATTCCATCACCTCTTCTCCCTGTTTGTTTCATTAACAGCAGATATTATCTTCTGTTCCTGAACCCTGGCCATTTTTTTCTCTGCTGCGGCAGAGGCGGATGCTCATCCGTATCTGACGGATAGAACACGAAAACCTCCTGTGCAACATCTTCCTCCATTGCAACCTGGGTATTGCCGCACTGGATTACAAAGGAGGGGTAACGCTGATGCACCTTAATATGTGCACCGGGAATAATGCCAAAATGTGAAAGTTTATGCATGCGTGAATGGGACAGCGTGTTAATGTAAGAAACTTTCACCAGGTCGCCTACCTTTATCCTGTCCAGGGGGACAATGGCACTTGATACTGTCTCGTGCGACCCCTGACAGCACCTTCCTTCAGGAATTTTCAGGCCATGAGGACACTCTCTGGGATGACCCAAAAGAGTGCAAATGCTGTCAGCAATTTCAGGCACAATCACATGTTCAAATTCACATGCCCCCTTTTCAGTCTCCTTTGGGTTCATTCCAAGAACATCTGCCAGCAATCGTTCTGCCAGCCTGTGGCACCTTACTATCTGTTTTGCATGTTCATAGCCGCTCTGAGTAAGCTCAATTTTTTCCCTGCCCTCTACTTTAACAAAATCCAGTTTCTGGAGTTCGGAGATAACCTTGTCATTATATACTTCTTTAACATAATTTTTCAGGTCGTCAAGGCAGGTATCTTCCTCTTCTGAAAGGTACCAGAGAGCTTCCATGTATTCATCTATCTCTTTTTCATCCATTGTTTGTCCTTTTAAAAAGACCTCAAAATATAGTTAAGGGCACCACCTATAATAGCAGAAAACAGTGTAATTACAAGTAGTATACCCAGTGCTGTTTTCAACCCTAACTGCTTTATAATAGCCATGATGTTTGCAAAACAGGGAACAAAGCAGTTTATCAGAATAATAGCCACCACAGTCTGAATGGTGTCAAGCTGGTGATGCTGGGCAAGGTTTAATAGCATTACTGCCCCAGCCTCCTTCCTGATCAGACACAGCAAAAAAGCATCAACAGTGCTTAATGGAAGATTAAGAAAAGAAACAATAACAGGCAGAATAGCATTTTTGATAAAATTCAAAACATGAAGCTTGTTCAGAAAAAATAAAATGCATGAACCTGTCATAAAAAGAGGAACTGCTTCCATGGTAAACCATTTTAACCTGTAGTAAGTCTTAATAATAAGGTTTTTAGCATTCGGCAAACGGATTGGCGGAATTTCCATAATAAAATGAGAAGACATGTCGGTCTTGAGAAGTTTGTTAAGAATAATCCCTGCTATTATCTCAATAAGGCAAAGAACCCCAAAGACTAACAGAAAAACTTTAAATGGAAAGAGCGCAAGAATTGCAATATTGATACCTAAAATCGGTGCACATGGAATGGCAAACGCAATAAGGAAAACGGCTATAAATCGTTCCTTTCTGGATTCTAAAATTTTCGTAGCCAGAGTAGCCATGGTTTTACACCCAAACCCTAAAATAACCGGAAGGATTGCCTTGCCGCTCAGTCCTACCCTTTTAAACAATCGGTTAGTCAAAACACACAGATTCGGGATATAACCGCTGTCTTCCAATATATTTAATACTATGAAAAACATGGTGAGGATCGGCAGCGCAGTTCCAACAGCATTGGCAAAACCTGTTGTAAGGATTCCATATTCCCCCACTGTAAATTCTTTTAAAAACTCCCAGGGAATAGTTTCTCCTATTTTACCAAGTATTGGAAAAAATATTTTCTGTTCAAAAAATGGAACCAGTATATCTATGCCGATCTTTCCCACCATTAAATAGGTGCTGTATATAACCCCTGAAAGTATTATCCAGCCCCAGAAAGGGTGACGGCAAAGCCCCCCGATTATATCTCCGTACCTTCCCAGGGATTCATCATGCCTTTCCATAATCTGTTCTGAAACACTCTCGGCCCATCTGTTTCGCTCCTCAAACACAATGCGGGAAATCTCTTTTGTGGCATGCCTGTGTACACTGTCAACTACACCCTTTACTTTTTCAAAAATCTCGATACCGTATGTTAACTCTATAAAACGTTCAATATGATGGTCTTTAATCAGAAGCAACAAAAGCATACCGTCAGAGGGGGACAAATCATGAGGAAAACAGCTTGCAATATCATTAAGCGCCCCTTCTATAAACGGTTTATATTTGACCCGGAATTTTTCAGGTACTACTGCCCGTGAAATTGTTTTTGTTAATTCCCTGATGCCATGTCCCTCGGATGCTATTGTTTCTACTACCGGGACTCCGATCAAATCCTCCATTTTTTCCCGTGCAATCACAATGCCTTTTTGTCTTGACTCATCTAAAAAATTAAGGCAGATAATCATCGGTATATCAAGCTCAATAATCTGGGACATCAAAAGGAGGGATCTTGTGGTATTGTTTGTATCAATACACAGTATGATAGTTTCGGGGTGCTCCTCAATAAGTATTTTTCTTGTTAAAAGGCCGTCCTCTGATTGAACCTCAAGGGATAAAATTCCAGGGGTATCAATAATTTCATATTTATTATTGTCAATATTTACATCTGATCTTTTGACCGATACGGTTGTATAAGGAGCATTTGCTACAAGGGAATAGGATCTTGTGATGTGATTAAAGATGGTGCTTTTCCCAACGTTCGTATTGCCAACAATAGCAATTTTATTTTTGTGTAGAGAGGTTTTTTCTTTCGGCAATTCTACCATCCTTATATATTACCTGAATATTGCACCATTTATCTGCTATGGCTTGAAGCCCCCTGTGTTTAAAGAGCGTTTCTCAATTCTGATTCTCTTCATGGCGGTGCTGTGCCTGCATAATCAAAATTACTCCAACTGCCCTTTAAACACAAGAGTTTCGGTGCCTCGCTGCGATAACAGGTGCAAAATTCAGGTATTATCCTCTAAAGCGGTATCCTATCAAACGTGAAGAATTTGCCACAACCACTATTGAGCCCACGTTATGGATAATTGCCCCGACAATCGGACCAATGGCCCCGGTTGAAGCAAAAACAAGGGCAACCGCATTCATGACAATAGAAAGAAAAAGACTCTGTTTAATAACAGACACAGTCTTTCGGGAAAGAGCAACAGCCTCAGATACCTTGTTTAAGTCATCCCCTGTTAAAGCTATATCTGCAGCATCAATAGCTGCATCGGATCCTATAACACCCATGGCAATGCCCACATCTGCCTCAACAAGTGCGGGGGCATCATTAATCCCGTCCCCCACCATTGCAACCTTCTCTCCACTGGCTTTAAGCTTTTTTATATGCTTCAGTTTATCCTCAGGCAGAAGGTCTGCAACTATCTCATCCAGACCAACCCCTTTTGAAATCGACTCTGCAACATACTGGTTATCACCGGTCAGCATTATAACTTTTTTTATCCCCAGTTTTTTGATATCTCTTATGGCCTCGTAAATATCCGGTTTGAGGATGTCCGCTATTCCAAGGCCTCCGACAACTTTAGATTCATGTCCTATAAGAACACCTGTTGAACCTGAATCTGCCATATCCTTTAGAAACCGTACAGCTTCATCTGTGAGCTCTATGCCCTTTTCCTTAAACAGACGTTCATTCCCTGCTATTATCTCTTTGCCGTCCTTTCCAGCTACAATGCCTCTTCCCACAATAACTTCCGATTCATCAGGATCAGATGGCCATGCTTCTTTTTCGCTGCAGCATTGAAGGACAGCTTCAGCCAGGGGATGCTCCGAATACCTCTCTGCTGTTCCGGCAAGGCTGAGGACATTCTTTTCCGAAACACCACCAAACCCCCGAATACTTATAACAGTGGGGAAACCGTATGTCAGTGTGCCTGTTTTGTCAAACACAAATGTTGTAAGTTTTCCTATCACTTCAAGCACAGCTCCCCCCTTGATAAGTATTCCACGACGGGCAGCATTGCCAATGCCTGCAACAACAGCAGTAGGCGTGGCGATGACAAGGGCACACGGACATGCAACAACAAGAACCGTTACTGCACGAAGGACCTCTCCCGTAACAAGCCATACAAGGAGAGACAAAGCCAGCATAACCGGAGTAAACCAGGCCGCAAAGCTGTCCGCTATCCGCTCAACAGGTGGTTTTTCAGCCTGTGCTTTATGAACGAGTTCAATTATTTTAGAGATTGTGGTTTCTGTACCCACACGCTTTACTTCAATTTTAAGAACACCGGCCTGGTTAAGGGTACCACCAAAAACATCATCTCCTGATTCCTTTACAATAAGCACGGACTCTCCTGTGATTGGAGCCTGATTGACCTCACCCCGACCCTCCTTAACTGTTCCGTCAACAGGAATTTTCTCTCCGGGCTTAACCAAAACCAAATCCCCTACATGAACCCCGTCTATGTCAATCTCCATCTCTTTGCCGTTTCTTATCACCCTGGCAGTTTCAGCCTCAAGCGCCATGAGGGAACTCACAGCTTCACCGGTTTTTGCAATGGTGATATCTTCCAGAAGTTCACCAACATTCATCATCAGGACAACAATTGCCCCTGCAACATATTCTCCCACCCAGATTGAGGCAATCAAAGCACAGGTCACCAGTACCTCTGCGTTTAATTTTTTGTTTGTTATGGTGGATACAACAGAATTTCTGACAATGGGATATCCGGAAAGCACACAGGCGGCAAGGGCAAAGTATATCCAGGGTGGCTCTGATTCCCCTTTTATCCAGGCAATTACAGCAAGAATAACACATGCAATGGGATTAATAAATTCCTGGTAACGTTCAATGAATTCATCAAAACAACTGTGTCTCTGGGCATGACCCCGCGATGAGCCTGCATCGATAACTGCTTCACGTGAAATATCATGCATTGATTCAATTCCTCCTCCATGCAAAATCAAGTCTCATAAAACTCCCAACAAGAAGAACCAGGGAAATCAGTGCTGTTTCTAAAAATTTTCCGGCAAAAAGACCTGCAAGCAGCAAAACCGCCAAAAAAAGCTCGGGGCTGAACCGTTTTCTGGAAATGCAATCAAACAGGGCATTTTTAAAAAACGGAAAAATGCCGATTACTGCGGCACAGACTATCATTCCATTCGACAAAAGGCCTGGCAGCCACTTAAGATATCCTGCAGTGATAAGGAGCGACATTAAACCAACTCCAAACCAGTCTCTTGCCGGGTCCTTAAATATTTTATGTGCAATACTGGTCTGATCCTGACTATGGGCATGATAATGCTGGTGATAAAAAGCATGTGCATGTTCATGCATATGCTTCCATGCGCGATCTTCACGATGGTTTTGATAATCATGGCTGTGGATATGAAGGTCTCTGCCATGCCCCTCATATGCACAGTCATCATGCTTATGGTCGTGTCCCTGGTTTTCACAAGTATGATCATGATTTTTTTGGCTTGTATGAATGTGTGAATGTTCTGTTTTTTCTTTCCCCCTCTGTTTTTGAATAAGTGAATCCCTGTGAACATCATGCATGATTTTCACCTCGTTAATGTTTTTATCCTGTCAAAAAAATCCGTGGTTCAAATTGCTATTATCAATTTTCTCCCTGCTGTTTATTAAACCACATAATCTCAAACATTTTACAACTACGATACGAAGAAATATTTTCTAAAAGACTATTGACCGGAACGTGCCGCGCAAGCCCCGTCCCGAATGCTTTCGGGATAAGCGGGGAGCTTCACTGTTTTTTTAATTAACCCCCCTTTCGTCCCCCCTTGGTAAGGGGGGAAAGAGGGGGGTGCTGAAGTGTATCCATGAGAAGATTCTTTTCCATGGTAATAGCATTGCCTATGGTAACCTCATTTAACTGATCAAGACGCAAATATTTTGCGTTAAAATGCTCTGCAATGTCTTTTGCAAACTCAAAGGTAAACCCGAGAACTTTTCGCTTTTTTGTAACCTCCGAATCAATGACAATTGTGTGGATGCCCTCTTCCTGTGCAGTCTGCCCCAGTTTTTTTATCTCTGTCATGGGGTCTGCTCCTTCAACAATAGAGATATTGGACCTGCCGTCTGTGAGCATGACAAGCATTGGCACAACAGTCGGGTCCTTGCGCTTCTCATTCTTTATGAGAGAAAGTGATTTCATAATCCCTGCACCAAGCGGTGTCTTTCCTCCTGTGGGCAGATTAACGAGAAGCTTTTTAGCAAGGTCAACCCCGCTGGTAGGCGGCAGCAGAACATGGCCGTCCTTTCCCCTGAATGCAACCATTGCCACCCTGTCCCGGTGCTGATAGGCATCCATAAGCAGCGAAAAAACCGTGGCCTTTGCTGATTCCATCCTGTCCATAACACCCATGGATCCGCTTGCATCAACAGCCAGGACTATCAGTGTGGAAACCTTGCTCTGCCGAACCTTCTCCCTCAGGTCTTCTTTTTTAATGATGAGGGCATGGTTGATTTTAGAGTTTTTTTTTCTCTGTTTCTGATGTACTGCAGATGCCCTTACTGTGGCATCAAAGGCTATGTCAGTAGTATCCTCTTTAGGTGTTCTGTGCTTCAGATACCTTCCCTTCCTGCCTGTAGCCAGGGTCTTCATCCTTTTGCCGGAGCCTGACCGCAATGTCCGGTCGCGTTTTCTTTTGTTGATATCTTTTGGAACTTCAACAGGCTTGCCTATTTTATGAAGCTTCCCGTCAACCTCCTGCGCATCTTCAGTATCTTCCATATCAGGACGATCCTGATTGTCCATGGGCGGGGGCTCATTGTCCATCTCTTCTGAAATCCGGTCAATAATATCATCAAACATATTTTCTTTTGTCTCTTCCTCCCCAAAAGGATTTTTCCTGATCCTGAACGGCAGGACAAAATCAGCTGCTTGCTTTATCTCCTCCTGACCGACTTCCCTGCTTCCATTGTATGCAGAAAGCGTCATTGCAGTCTTTGCCAGCATGATATCAGGACGGTGGCCCTCCACATCAAGGTCCCTGCACATTTTGCATATGAGCATCATGGTACGTTCGCTGATGGAGACCTTTTTCAGAGCTCTCTGGGCTTTCTTAATCTTTTTTTTCAAATTTTCACTTTCTGCCTCATACTGTTTAATAAATTTCTCGGGGGACTTTTCAAACTTGTTTCGGAGCAGGGTAATCTGTACTCTGTCATCAACATCATGGAGGGCCTCGGTCGGGACATGCAGGGAAATGCGGTCAAGAAGCTGCGGCCTGAGATCTCCTTCTTCGGGGTTCATTGTGCCAGCCAGAATAAAGCGTGACGGGTGCGAAAACGAGATCCCCTCCCGCTCCACAACATTTACCCCTGATGTGGCGCTGTCAAGAAGGATATCAACAACATGATCATCAAGCAGGTTGATTTCATCCACATACAGTATCCCCCTGTTGACATCAGCCAGAATACCGGGTTCCAGAGATTTTTTCCCTTCTTTAATGGCTGTCTCAATATCCAGGCTTCCAAGCACACGATCCTCTGTTGAACCCAGCGGCAGGTCAACAACCTTTATCCTCCGTTTCTCAAGCACAAGAGGACTTTTACCACCTTTCTGCTGGTTTGATAAAACCTTTTCCCTGCAATACGGGCACATTTCAGATATGTCCCTGGGATTACAGTTAAAGGGACAACCCCGGACAACCTCAATTTCAGGTAAAAGCTCTGCCAGAGCCCTGACAGCAGTTGATTTTCCTGTCCCCTTTTCCCCGCGAATCAGCACACCTCCCACCTGGGGGTTTATTGCATTTAGTATCAGGGCTTTTTTCATCTTTTCCTGACCGACGATGGTTGAAAAAGGTAAAACAAACCTTTTTACTTTAGAATGTTGTGCCATGGATATGTCCTTTCCTGTTTCGTTACAGCCAGGTCGCCAAATGGCCAATAGCCAATAGTGCTAAATTTTTTTATTTAGACTGTTGATTAAAGCATTTAACATTTTGTTCACTGTTTCTGTTTTTTGTGATATTTTTTTCATTGTTTGACTATCTGTGTAGCCAAGATTTCTTGCTATTATTAGTTGAGTTTCCACTTCCAGCAAGGAGCCTCGTGCTATCCTCAGAAACTGAATATATTCCTTTGTTTTGTTTCGTCCCCATCCCTCAGCAATGTTTGATGGAATTGAAACAGCAGCTTTTCTGATCTGATTTGTCAAGGAGTACATTTCTTCTTTAGGAAAATCCTTAGATATTGCATAAATTTCAGTCACTAAAATAATAGCTTTTTTCCATACCTCCAAATCTCGATAAGACTCTATTTTATTCCCTCTGTACTGTATCATTGTGTTTTCTCCTATTGCCCCTTGCCTATTGCCCCTTGCCTATTGGCCATTACCCTTCTTTTTTTTCTGCTGCTTTCCGCCTCCAGTTTTTTGGCATGCTCCAGTACCTGCCGGAACTTCTGTGAACCAAGGGCTGCTTCCTCAAAAGGTGACCTTCTCATGCGGAAACCCAGGGCAAGTTCTGAAACAAAAATCATATCATCCTCTGTGACCTGCTTTCTTCCATCATAGGCTGCCCTGGTCATGGCTGCCCGCGTTATGATTATATCAGGCCTGTGACCGTCCACGTCAAGTTCTATGCACATCCTGGCAACAATCCTTAAAAACTTTTCCTTCATCGTTACCTTTGGAAGGAGCTTTTG
>JAJRXD010000066.1 GCA_024276465.1 Deltaproteobacteria bacterium | reverse complement strand
GATGACATCCGCTGACAAGGCATGTGCCGGCAAGAACATTTCCTGCCACGGGATCACCATTGGTATGACACATGGCGCAATCATCAGCTTTTTTCAGGGGGTCATTATGGCATCCGGTACAGTGGCTTTCCTGATTGTGAATTTCCAGGGGATCCGGAGGATCCAGAGGCTCAGCGGTGACAATAACAAAATGACATCCCGCGCTTAAACAGTTGACGCTGTCCACAAACCCTGAGTGCCCGTTTGTGCCTATGGTAGAGGTTGTGCTGCTGGAGGAGGAAGAGGTGCTGTTGTCACATGCCCAGTCAATGTGGCATGCGGCGTTGTTGCAGGTAATACCCTGTTCTGAGAGTTGCTGCTGCATTAAAGGAGGGGGTGAGGTTACAAGGTTACACTTGCCTGGTTCCACCTTCAAATCATGACAGCCACTGAGAACACAGGTAGAAGCCGGGACATTTTTGTTACAGGCTGTCCTAACCCCAGGTGGGTGACATTGGTTACATGTAATTTTTTTACGATGCGAACCATCAGGCCTATGCATGTCATCCCCTGCCCCAAAGTATATATAGGTATCCCCATTAGCATCATAATAATGGCATGTTCCGCAGGTCGCTGATTCATTATCACAAGTCGGTGCTTCAACAAACTGATATGATCTGGCCGACCCTGGGAAAAAGATGGCAACAGCTATAAGAAGACAAACAGATATGGTTAATAGCGTAAACTTATTAATCATTTTTCAGCTCCCTTGATGTTTCTGCTTTAATAGTTATATTATAGCACGAATTGTAAAAAAGAGCATGAATTTTTCTGTGTTTTTATTTTTTTTAAGACTTTTGTTCCTTTAGCGAACAAACAGCCTTTTCCACGGTTTTTCTTAAGGCTGGAAATTCAGGAAACATGGAGAGTGCACCATGAAGAGAGTATAGAGCAGAAGGGATATATTGCAGGAACCTGGTTTTGCCTTTTTCCATACTGAGAAATGCAAAAGCACCTAAAGCCTGCATATTCCTCTGGAGCCCTGCAAGGTGAAAAGTTCTGATAAAATCCTCTGCATTAATATTCATTTTCTGTTTATTATTAAGAATATCAATGTAAAAGAGCAAAAGCTCATCCCTTTGCCTGTCAGCAAGTTCAAAATATGCATCTTTCAGAAGTGACGCAAGGTCATACTGGAGAAGTCCTTTGGTTGCTGTCTGGAAATCAATTACCACTACACTGCTGTTTTTAAAAAAAATATTTTGCGACTGAAAATCCCTGTGCATGAAATGTCTCGGCTCCCCAGCCAGTCCAGAGGCAAGCATGTGCAGTTCTCTCTCAACTTTTGCCCTGTTTTCAACTGCTGTTCCTGAAAACCGCTTAATAAAACATTCCATAAAATAGTCGGTTTCCCACCTGAGTGCCTCGTATCCGAAGGTTCTGTGTTTCAGGTAATTGCATGCATGAGCAGATCCTGCTGCCCTGTTCTGCATTTCTCTTAAAAACATGAGGGCCTTTTTATAGTACCCCATAACTTTTTTTTCCGTTCCAGCACTTTTCAGCAGGGAGTAAAGGCTGTTATCACCGATGTCTTCCAGAAGAACCATATGCTTCTCATCATCATAAGCAATAATTTCCGGAACCCTGACTCTGTTTTTATAAAGATAATTGCCAACTTCAACATAAGCCCTTATCTCATGCGTGAATGCAGGAGCTGTCATTACAATAAAAGAGCCTGCAGGGATGTTTATTCTGTAAAAGCTGCGGTCAGATCCTCCGCCGGCAAGCAGGATTAATTCAAATCCTTCCGTGAGAATCTCGAAACCCGCATGGTTTATAAATGTTTTTATTTTTCTTTTTATTTGAGAGTCAGTCTGCATTTACAATCCATCCCTTCCCGACAATTGAATTTGTAATAAAAGTGTTTTTCTCAATGACCACATCATCCCAGAGAACACAGTTTTTCAGAAAACAGCCTTTTTTTAACAGACAGTTTTTGCCTGTTGAGATAAATCCCTGGAGCTCCACCCCGTCTTCTGCCACTGTATTTCTGCCAAAAAAAACAGGGCTGCCCGGCAGCAGTGATTTGTCAACCAGGGGTTTTCGTTTAAGCAGTATGGCATTATGAGCAGCAAGGTAGCTTTCAGCAGTTCCAATATCGCTCCACGCATAGCCATTCAAAACAAGCGCACGAATCAGGCCCTTTTTTTCTCTTATAATATCAAGAAGAACCGGGACAAGATCTGCCGGTCCACCAGGTATGTATTTAAAAATCCGGGTATCCATTAAAGAGATGCCGGTGTAAGCAAGCTTCTTTACAGAGCCCACGGGACTTAATGTGTTTCTTATATCAACAATGTTGCCGGTTTCATCAATGCTGACGTTATTATAAGGCGGATGATCATGGAGCACCATGATGCACAGGGGCAGCTCTGACCTGTAAAAATCAATCAGTTTTTCAAGAGGAATATTGCTCAGGATGTCTCCATTATGGACTAAAAAAAATTTTTCTTCCCCGATAAATTTTCTGAAATTTCCTATTCCCCCTGCAACCCCTAAAATATTTTTTTCATAAGATGTCCTGATACTTATTCCCATGGCCTCGTGTTCAAGAAACTGATTTACCATGTGAGCATTGTGGTGGAGGTTGATGCCTGTTTCCGTTACCCCGCAGTTTTTCAGTTTCATTATAATATGCCGGAGAAGGGGACGGCCAATAACAGGCATCAGGGGTTTGGGGAGCATGTCTGTCAGAGGCTTGAGCCGTTTGCCATAACCGGCTGCAAGAATGATGGCTTTCATTTAGTTCTTTTCCATTTGTCTGGTGATTGAGCGAAAACCCGGAATTTTTTTACAACGGAAGTATGGCCAGAAGAGGGGGGTTGTGAACTCGTCACTGCTGAAATCTGAATTTATTCATATCAGCCTTGACCCTTCGGATGGCTGACTTGAGGCCAGGGCCTGCCTTTTCAGAAATTCTGTCAATCAGGATCTCTGATTTTGCCATTGTCTTAGCTGAAAAAGTTCCCCTGCCAGCCTCAAGCATTACCCGTATTTCAGGAAGCATTAAGGCCAGCAGGTCTGATGCTTCTGTTTTTAGAGCCTGGTCTGAAAGTATCATAAAAGTTATTTCAGGTGCATGCTGGTAATAGAGGGATACGTAAGTTCTGCCAATTTTGCTGTTGCTCAATATTTTGTCCCGGAAAGCCCTCAAGGTTTCAAGGCTTTTGATGTCATCCTGAAGAACTGCATTCAAGGGGCAGGGAATCCAGGCTGTAGTGGTTGTTGTGGTTTGCGGCTGGGTTGTAGTAGTGGAAACCTTAGCTGTGGTTGTTGTTGTGGAGGCTGTTCTTTTAATGCATTCAAAATGGCAGTCAAGGCAGTTGCTGGTACCGTGGAAGTTTGACAAATTACACTTGTCAGGATCGTTAATCGGGTGACATACTGTACATGAGGTCGCGGTTACAGGGCCTGCATCATTTTCCCCCTGAGATGAGATGTCATGGCACAGGGTGCAGACATCGTGCCCCTTGTTTTTATGCAGATCATCCTGACTATGACAATCCGAGCAAAGTCCAATATGGGTTGTAAAGGAGGGAACTTTTGTGGTAGTGCCTGTTACAGAGGTTGTAACTGCTTCATTAGAGCAGTCATAGTGGCACTTAAGGCATATGACAGCAGTATCATTATCTAATGTTTCAACCAGGTTGCATTTGCCGGGATCTCCAATTGGATGACAGCCGCTGACAATGCATGTTCTGGCCTTAACATTTCCAGCCTGATAAGCACCGGCATGACATATTTTGCAGTCAAGGTGGCTTTCGTTTGCATGCAGCGCATCATTAGGAAAGTCATCTGTCGGATGGCATTCAGCACAGATGCCGTTGTGCATGGTTAAAGGCGGATTTGTGGTAGTTGTGGTGCTGTTGTCACCCGCACACTCAGCGTGGCACGTGCTGCATGAGGCTCCACTATGGAAATCCACCAGGCTGCATTTGTCGGGATCATCTATGGGATGGCACACATAACATGTGTATGCTTTTACATTACCTGCCACGGGTTCGCCGTCATGACAGTCAGTGCAGCTGGCATGGTGCCCGGTATTAACGTGCAGGTCGTAGGTCAGATGACATTCAAGGCAGATGCCCATATGGAAGGAGGCTGGAACAGAGGTGGTTGTAACACTGCTCTCAAGACACTTGTAGTGGCACCTGAGGCAGGCCTCATAAGAATGAAAATTTGCCAGATTGCATTTGCCCGGGTCCCCGATTGGATGACAGCCGCTGACAATACATGAGGTGGCTTTCACATTTCCTGTTACAGCTTCACCGTCATGGCACATATCGCAGTCATTCGGCCCGCCATGACCCTTGTTGTTATGCAATGAGTCCAGAAAATGGCAGTCCATACAGATGCCAATGTGCCCCTCTGTTTTCTCCTCCTCTTCGGAAAAAAAGGAGGATGCAGCCATTTTTGATTTTCCCTGTTGAGATAATGTGAGAAGCGCTGCAAGACAGACAAAAAAACAAAATATTACGGGAATATATTTTTTGCTCATTTTTTTAAGTTTTGTTTAACCGCAGGGCAACAGATTCCCATTTTCCAGACTGTGCCACAACAGGCTTTTGGTAGCCGCAAACTTTAGTTTGCGCCCATACAATTTCAATGTGTTACGCGCCGCAAGCGGGACAGCTACCTGCAATCCGGCAGGGTTGTTAATGGGTGACCGGTCTATGGTTTAAGCCAGAACAGCAGGTTCTGGAGGCGGCTTTTTATCATGAAAACTGCCTTTATCTGTTCTACTGCTGTTTTGTCAGAAGATTCGGTTTCAATTGTAATTGACCACTGTCCATTGGTGGCACTGTTTTCAATGCAAAGGGGTATAAAAAGAAACTGGCCCTTTTTACTGATGTTCTTCTCCGGGTTTATCTCCACGCCCTGGTAGTCTTCTCCAGGGCCTTCAAGGGAACTCGTACTCTGTGAGCTTTCAAAATCAGTGCTGCCGTCATAATTGAGGATCAGCTGAGTGCATGTTTTTTCGCGCAAAACCGGTGTGTATAAATTTTCATTCACGCTTGTTGCTGATACAGTGTCAATTTTCTGGCAGAGAG